>JABAYZ010000168.1 GCA_018608735.1 Flavobacteriaceae bacterium
AGTAACCAAGCTGCACACCGGCGCAAATTTTCCTGCCGATACACCTACCTTCCTAAAATGCCCAAAACACGAAGGCCGGCATGATTAAGGTGGCGGAGGGGGGGGTGACGCCCAAGCTTATTATTATTTTTTAATAAAATGTAAATTAACGCTTAGAGTTCTTGGATCTTTACTACAGTCCAATTTATTAGCTTTTTCGTTATCGCTGCCCATCACTTGGTTCTTAGGAGAATTATTTATGTTATCCCTCCGAATATTACTTTTAACCTCGATTCTATCTATGGTGGCAGCTTGCGATTCAAGCGATGATGACAGCAATGTCCTTGTTGAAAGGTGGTTCGACGTTGATCAATCGGAGGAAAAGTCAGCTTTGCTTTTAGCTTTGGTAGACATGGCTTTAAGTAATGACCCTTTGGCGTTTCACTTTCTGTCTGAAATCTACGCGTATGACTTTGATTCAATCTCGATTGAAGAGCGCGATCAAATAAAATCTATACTGTTAAGTGACGCGGGTTCTGCCACTGCTGCTTCATTTGCTTTACGTGAACTCGCAGGCGAGCCCGACCTTCAGGAACTCTATGATTTGAGCATGTCGGCTTTGGATCAGTGTTATCTGAGACCAGACTATTTTAGCTCCCTATATGATCCGCCGGTATTTAGTCCTGCTGACTTCTTTTCAATTGCATGGAACGACGTGAATCAATTATCTCAAGGCATGGAAAAATTGAGAATATGTGCTGATTATTATTTTGAGTCAAAATGGCTCGAGAGTGATCTGCTTTGGAGAGATGAGGAACAAACGAGCGGCATGCATGAAAGGCTAAGAGACTTAAAAATTTTGGGGCGGTCTTTTTTGCAGCGTAACGCATTTATCAAAGCGATTGATGAAAATCATGCCCTAATGAAGGCTCTTTCTCCAGATAATCAATCAACAGAGCTTTATATAGACAATTTGTTTACCTTTCCAAACGTTGAATCACTCGATGAAGTAATTCCTCAACTCAGAAAAGACGCTCTGGCTGGCGACATCAGAGCGGCCCGTTCTTTGGGTATCTATTACTCGGGACAGTCTTTTGTGATGAGCCAAGATTTTTCGATTAGTCCTTCGCAATATGAGAAAGCTAGTTCATGGTTTGAATCAACTGCTGAGAGTGACCCAGCATCTAAATTCTACTTATGGGGGTTAAGGTTTGGCCGCGCAGACCCTACTGAAACAAATCAAATAAGACACCTACTCATTGAAAGTATCCAAGAAGGGTTTTATATCCCCGCGTGTATGGCCCTGTCGGGTCGACCTGTAATCGCTGAACAGATATCGGAGGAATACGAAAACTATTCTCGTGATGAAATATCGGGCGCTTTATCTTTGATTTGTCAAGAAGGTTACTTTAATCAATTAGATCTCTTTGCGAGTGAAATAGGGTCGGATGGACGCAAGGAGAGCTTTAGTGCCGTCATCGGGCTGACATCTTCCGTTGCAAACTGGCCAAGTAATCCGAGCATCAACTTTGGACAAGATGCCAATTATAAGCATGTAGTGAGGGGCTCTATCGCAATCTTTGTTTCTTTGTTTTTCGCCTATCTCGCTTTTTTAACGTTTGAAGCAAGCTCCTCAAACCAAAAAAATAGAGCTATATCACTGATTCTTTTGCTTGAGGGTTATCTCTTGCTGTCAATGTTTGGAGTTAGTGTATTGCCTGTGTCCCTGTCTTCTCTGGAGGCGGCGCGGATATTGTTATTAATCTACCCTCTTGTGGTTGTATGTTTGCCTATTGCCTATCTTATGTTTCTGTCCACCACGGAAACCCCTCTTGGGAAATTTAGCTTAAACCCTGCAGTCAGATACGCGCTACCGGCTTTCGTCGCTATCTATCAGATAGCACACATCTTTTCATGGGGACCTGGTGTGTATCCGTTCTTTAGCTCAGATGGCGTAGTAATTAATTTTAATATTGAGTATTTACGCTTCGTGGCTGCAATGGCCTTGGGATTTCATATTATTATACTTGGCAACTTGGTATATGTTTTTTTCGTCGAGCGTAAACGAAAAAATGGAAAGGCAGAGACCAAATACTATCTCGCAGCATACCTGGCTAGATTTTGTTTTATGACGTTTACGCTGGCTACTATTATTATCTCCACTTTCCAGAATGGCATGTCTCCCTCAGCGCAAAATACCGTAACTAGTTTTTTCATTGCTGCAGAAATGATATACGGCTTACTATTTGCTTATGGTATTCTGCTTGGGGAGTTGTTTGGAGTGAAGCGGCTCATCAAAAAGGGCCTTGTTAAGCTTCTCGTAATTATTATGTTATTCGGAACTTACTACCTTATTGAGGACTTTGTTTCTGAGAATTTTTCAGATCTATTAGGAAATTTAGCGGGCCTATTCAGCGCAGCACTAGTTTTTATGTTCGACAAACCAATCAGCAAAAAAGCGTTTCAAATTATCGACCGAATATTGCCAGATGATTCTGTTGCTAGTGACGCTGAGAAAGCCTATCGATACATTTACGGACTGGCTATTGAAGATGGAGTCATAACGCCCAATGAGAGGCTCATGCTCGAATT
>JABAYZ010000014.1 GCA_018608735.1 Flavobacteriaceae bacterium
TCAATTCCTCTAAGTCATCTAAACTCCCAGCACCTCCGAGAACAGTCAATGGAATTTGAGACTGCTCAGAAAACTTTTTAGCTAATTTAATATCATAGCCACACATCATTCCATCATTATCAATCGAGTTGATGACAATTTCACCAGCACCGGCATCTTCTAATTGCTTGGCTAGCTCTAATTCATTTCCCCTATATAATTTTGTGCCATTAAGCGTGCGAACTTCATAGGTCCCCGAGCGAAAACCTCTTTTTTTCATTATGTCCAAAACCACTACCACTGACTGACGCCCAACTTCTGCAGCTATTTCGGAAACTAGAGAGGGTCGCAAAATAACAGCGGAACTCATAGCTACCTTTTCGACACCCATGTCAACTAATCTCACCGCTTGCTCCACGTTTGATACTCCACCGCCATAGCATAATGGCATTTGACACTCCGCTGCCAGCTTAGAAACTAAATCGAAATTAGGTCCGCGCTGTTCAGCACTGGCATCAATATCAAAAATCATCAATTCATCAGATTTCTTTTCATTAAAAATTCTAACTGCATTAATAGGGTCTCCAACGTATTTTGGATTGGAAAATCTCTGTGTTTTCACCAAACCACCTTTGTGGATTAATAAACAAGGGATGATCCTAGATCTTAACATTTATTGATTTCCAATGAAATTTTTGATAATTTGTTGGCCCCAATGGTGACTTTTCTCGGGGTGACATTGAACACCATGTATATTGCCCCGGGAGACGACGACATCGAAGTCAGCCCCATACTTTGCAGTTGCTACGACATCCTCGCGGTTACATGCCTCAAAATAGTAAGAATGTAGGAAGTAAAACTGTGGAGCTTCATCAAAACCAGCTGAGAATAGCATAGAATTTTGGCTCACATCCAAAGTGTTCCAACCCATGTGCGGTGTGCGTAACTGCGCAAAACTTTGGTTACTCTGCATACTTCGTACTTTGCCGGGTATCCAACCTAGGCCAGGTAGTAGGCCTTCTTCTGAGGAGTCTGCAAGCATTTGCATTCCTACGCATACGCCAAGTACTGGAGCTTTATCGTTCACTACTAGACGCTCAAGTGGAGGTCGTAGTCCGGAATCATTAAATCGCTGCATGGCATGGTCAAAATGCCCAACTCCAGGAAGAATTATACACGAGCAACCATCAAAATCTTTAGCCTTGACAACACGTTTTGCTTTAATTTGTAGCCGCTTGAACAAGTTCAAAAATGCCTGGATATTTCCAACGCCATAGTCGATAATACCAATCATCTAAAAAACCTTTTTTCGAACCCTAAACGCCGCATAAGGTTAGCTCCACTGATAATTAGGTCGCGTTTATTTCTATAACTGCGAAAGGTCTTCTTCGGAAGCTCAAACAAAATCTGCAGTTCTTTAACAGTTAAATCCAGCTTGCCGGCTACGTATTCAAACTCTTGTGTTAAGAAATATTCATCCATCTCAGGTTTCTGTAAACGCTCTATAGCCTCATCCCGCGACATCTGCTCTGTTGTAATTAAGCTGGAAAAGTGTGCGCGTCTTTTATCAAAACCAAAGCGTTTAGGAAGCCAGTAATCCTCATAAAAACGAGTAAACCGTGATTCATGATGCTTGTGCTTAAAGGGAAGCCAACCATATTTATTATTTAATTTTGCTTCGGCATCTTTCTTAATGAATGGGGTATAGTTTAATGGATGGTGCATTTTCATGCCCGCGATGCGCTGATACCAAAGTTTGTAAACTAGTATATCAACAAGAGGGAAATCATTATTGGGCAACCCATCACCGTGTTTCCTCCAAATATCATTAAATAACATGTTATCTATACCTAAATATCCTCCCCATTCCTCAGGCTCTCTACAGCACTCAGTTGAGAAGTTAGAACCAGTTATAATATGCTTTATTTTATACTTACGTGCAAATGAATATAGTCCAGAAAAGAATGCTGCATCCTGAACCAAATCTTGATCTGGTATTCCAGCTTTTAGGAAGCTTAACTGTGTCCGTTTAATGCCTTCCCAATTGACAACCTCTGTGTGGAGGTCGAGACCAAGGCCGTCGACTAGTTTTTCAATATTACCCACAGCTTGATCCGTGTTCCACCCAGCATCAACATGTACTAGGAGAGGTTTTAAGCACATCTTTTCGACTGCGACAGTCGCTGCATAACTGCTATCCAGGCCACCACTCAGGCCAATGATACAATCAAAATCCTTGTTTTTAGTACCTTTTTTAATTAATTTGGCAATTGCTTCTAACTTCTGCTCGCCACGGCTATCGGTATACCAAGTGGACTTAATTTTCTATTCAAAATTATTACAGTATTGGCAGACACCGTTTGTATCAAAGAGGAGCTGCGCATCGCTAGTGTCCATGACACAAGTATTGCATATTTGATATTCTCGATTATCCATCTTACGGTGCTTTTGTTAAGTTCAAGGTTTCGGATAGGAAAGCCCACGTTTCGGTTGCGCATCTTTCCCAAGAATAATGCTTCGAAAGAAGCTTGGACTTAATCCTCACCGTTTCTCTCAATCCAGTATTCTCTATTAATATT
>JABAYZ010000138.1 GCA_018608735.1 Flavobacteriaceae bacterium
TCTCTCCAGTCTCTAACGATCCTTTAACTTCGCTCATAAAAGATTCAACAGTTGCCAATACATCCCCCTTTTCAATTCCTAATTCGTTGGAGATTTTAGCTACAATTTCAGCTTTAGTCATTTTAAATTTTGTTTAAATTAATGTTTTTTTTAATAGGCTTGCAAATATATGTATTTTAAATTCAATATTTCTGGTATTCAGTACATAAACGAAACCTACCCTGGCGTTCCTCCAGAAACCCGTATAACATCTGGTTGTCAGAAATTATTTTACAACAAACACAAGTCAAACAAGGACTGCCCTATTATGAAGCATTTATAGCCAATTATGCCTCAGTTCAAGATCTTGCTAATGCTTCTGAAACGGCGGTTTTAAACCTGTGGCAAGGGCTTGGCTACTATTCTCGTGCTCGAAACCTGCATTTTACAGCCAAACATATTGCTGAAAACTTAGATGGTACATTCCCAAAAAACTATAAATCGCTACTTAAACTAAAAGGGGTTGGCGATTATACCGCCAGTGCCATCGCTTCTATTTGTTATGAAGAATCCGTAGCCGTTGTTGATGGTAATGTGTACCGCGTTTTGGCACGGTATTTTGGAATTGATACGCCTATTAATAGTACTGAAGGCATTAAACAATTTAAAGCCTTGGCAGAGTCATTACTACCGCAATCAAACTTTGGAGATTATAACCAAGCGATTATGGAGTTTGGAGCGCGGCAGTGCAAACCAAAATCACCGGACTGTAGTGCGTGTGTATTGATTAGGTCTTGCAAAGCCTATGCTACTGGATCTATAAAAAACTTACCTGTTAAGCTTAAGAAAACAAAAGTCACAAAAAAATACTTTAATTTTCTAGTTATCGATTCGGAGGGTCATACCACCTATATAGAACAACGTACTGAGAAAGGAATTTGGCAACAACTCTATCAATTTCCCCTCATTGAAACCTCAGCGGCAATATCTGAAAAAGAATTTTTGGCCCACCCTGATCTAATAAAAAAGATAAAACTACCCTACAAAAAGATCTCTCTTTTTAACAACTCAGATATTATCCATAAACTTTCACACCAAGAGTTACATATTAAATTTTGGCTTATAGAACAGGACAATGCACCTGTGGGCGCCATAAAATGGTCGGATATTAAATCTTACCCTGTTCCTATTGTTATTGAGCGATTTATAAACAATTTTAAAAATTAAGTGCAAGATTTTAGATTTTTTAATATCTTTATATCATTAACTTTGCGTCAAATTCACCCAATAAAACACAAACTATTATGTCAGGAACTTTAAATAAAGTAATGCTTATCGGACATCTGGGAGATGCCGTAAAAATGCATTATTTTGATGATAAAAATTGTGTTGGCCGCTTCCCATTAGCAACCAACGAAACTTATACAAATAAACAAACCAACGAAAAAGTTAGCAATACCGAATGGCACAACATTGTAGTCCGAAATAAAGCCGCTGAAATTTGTGAAAAATACCTCAACAAAGGAGATAAAGTTTACATTGAAGGACGTCTGAAAACCAGAAAATGGCAGGACGATAAAGGAAACGATCGGTATTCAACTGAAATTCAGTGTGTTGATTTTACTTTTTTATCAACCAAAAATAATAACACCTCAACAGAGACCGCAAATCAAACCCCACAAGCAGCGGCTGCAAAACCCCCTGAAAACAACGATGAACCAAACGATTTACCATTTTAATTAGCTCATAAAACAACTATAATTGGATCCTGAACCCTCAAACTTGACACCCCTTTTAGACACTACTCTGGTAACAGGTGGAATTGGATTATTTGTTCTTTTAATATGTTCTGCATTGATTTCTGGAGCCGAAGTTGCGCTTTTTTCGCTAACCCAAAAAGATTTAGATGATGCTAAGGATACCAAATCTAGATCTTTTGACATTATTATTGACTTATTAAAGCGACCAAAAAAATTACTGGCATCAATATTAGTCGCCAATAATTTTATAAATATAGCTATTGTTATTCTATTTGCTTCTCTAAGCGAATCTCTTTTTGATGGGATTCATTATGAACTAAATTTAGGTATTTTCAAAATTGATTTAGTATTTTTTATTGAAGTGATTTTAATTACGTTTCTGATTTTACTGATTGGAGAAATTTTACCAAAAGTATATGCCAATAGAAATAATTTAAAGTTTTCAAAGTTTATGGCCTACCCTCTAAAGGGATTAGATGTCATCATTTCTCCGATAAGTATTCCTATGCAAAAAGTGACTTTAGGAATTCATAAAAAATTAGGAAAACAGAAATCTAATCTAAATGTTGATTATCTTTCTCAAGCTCTAGAGTTGGCTAGTGAAGATGACACCACCCAGCAAGAACAAAAAATACTACAAGGCATTGTGTCTTTTGGAAATACTGATACCAAACAAGTAATGCGCCCACGCATCGATATCTTTGCTTTGGATCAATCTACCGAATATGAAAAAATTATCCCTGAAATTATAAAACACGGCTATTCTAGAATTCCTGTATACCAAGAAAGTGTAGATACTGTG
>JABAYZ010000281.1 GCA_018608735.1 Flavobacteriaceae bacterium
CACAAAGGCTTTAAGTTTTGCACCTTCTTTTAAAAACTTTTCAGCGTGTTTTTTCTTAAAAGCATAATCATGATCATCGGTTTGTGGTCCAAAACGAATCTCTTTTACCACCACTTTAGTAGCTTTTGATTTGATTGCTTTATCACGCTTCTTTTGTTCATAAAGAAACTTTTTATAATCCATAACCTTACATACAGGAGGCACAGCGTTAGGTGAAATTTCAACCAAATCAACCTCTTGCTCTTTTGCAATTGCTAAGGCTTGTGATAAGGTGTATACACCAACGTCAACATTGTCACCAACAAGTCTTAACTCCTGTGCAGTGATTTTTCTGTTGATCTTGTGTTGATCTTCTTTAATAATTCTTAGAGGACCTCTGTCTCTTCTTCTACGTATTGCTATGGCTTTATATTTTAGTTAAACTTAAAATTCTTTTAATGTTTTTTTAATTTCTTCTTTTATAATTGATGTAAACGATTCCACATTAATCGTGCCTAAATCATCTCCTCCGTGTTTTCTTACACTTATTGTTCCGTCGAGTTCTTCCTGTTCACCAACGATAATCATATAAGGGACTTTTTGCATTTCTGCATCCCGAATTTTCTTACCCATTGTTTCATTTCTATTATCTACGAGGGCGCGAATTTCGTTATTTTCTAGCGAATTTAAAACTTTTCGAGCGTATTTTTCGTATTTCTCGCTAATTGATAGTATAATTACCTGCTCTGGCATCAACCAAAGTGGGAAATTACCACCCGTATGTTCCAGTAATATAGCCACAAATCGCTCCATACTTCCAAAAGGTGCACGGTGAATCATTACAGGTCTATGTAGTTCATTATCAGCACCCTTATAGGTCAAGTCAAAGCGTTCAGGTAAGTTGTAATCCACCTGAATTGTACCCAGTTGCCATTGTCTGCCCAGCGCATCTTTAACCATGAAATCTAACTTAGGTCCATAAAAAGCCGCTTCACCAGTTTCTATAACATAATTCAACCCTTTTGCCTCCGCAGCATTGATAATTGCTTGTTCTGCCTTGTCCCAAACCTCAGATGCTCCTATATACTTCTCTAAATTTTCGGGATCGCGAACAGAAACCTGTGTTGAAAAATTTTCAAACCCTAATGAACCAAACACATAAAGTACCAAGTCGATCACATTTTGAAATTCTTGATCCAGTTGATCCGGAGTACAGAAAATATGTGCATCATCCTGTGTAAATCCTCGAACTCTCGTTAAGCCATGTAATTCACCACTCTGCTCATATCTATATACCGTCCCAAATTCAGCAAATCGTTTTGGTAACTCTTTGTAGCTAAACGGTTTTGCGTTATAAATCTCACAATGGTGAGGACAATTCATAGGTTTAAGTAAAAACTCTTCACCATCTTTTGGGGTTTTGATAGTCTGAAAACTATCCGCACCATATTTTTCATAATGGCCAGAAGTAATATACAACTCCTTTTGACCAATATGAGGAGTAATTACCATTTCGTAACCCGCCTTTTGTTGGGCTTTTTTTAGAAAATCTTCTAAACGCGATCTTAAAGCAGCTCCTTTAGGTAACCATAATGGCAACCCTTGACCTACTTTTTTCGAAAAGGTAAATAATTCTAACTGTTTACCAAGCTTCCTGTGGTCTCTTTTTTTAGCTTCTTCTAAAAGAATCAGATACTCTGTGAGTTCTTTTTGCTTTGGGAATGAAATCCCATAAACCCTCGTAAGTTGGGTGTTATTTTCATCTCCTCGCCAATAAGCCCCAGCAACACTTAATATCTTAACCGCCTTAACGATTCCCGTATTTGGAATGTGGCCACCACGACATAAATCTGTAAAAGAAGAATGATCGCAAAACGTAATTTCACCATCTGTAAGGTTTTCAATTAACTCTACCTTATAGGTATTGTCCTCGTTTTTATATTTTGATAGTGCGTCCGCTTTTGAAACAGATTTGATAGAGAACTCATGTTTACCACGCGCAATCTCAATCATCTTGTCTTCGATGCGTTTAAAATCTTTATCCGAAATAACCTGATCGCCTAAATCCACATCATAATAAAACCCATTATCAATCGCTGGACCAATAGAAAGCTTTACACCAGGATACAAATCTTCTAAAGCCTGCGCAAGGATATGAGCAGACGAATGCCAGAAGGCTTTTTTTCCTGCATCATCTTTCCATGTATATAAAGTTAGGTTTCCATCCGTAGTCAATAGGGTAGAGGTTTCAACAGTAGTATCGTTAAACTTAGCCGAAATAACATTTCGAGCAAACCCTTCACTAATATCTTTAGCGACATCCAACACAGTAAGGTTTTCTTCAAAAGACCTTATACTTCCATCAGGTAATGTAATATGAACCATAAATCATTGTATAATAAGAGGCAAATATAAGTGTATAAACGGATTCAAACAATAACTATTTATATAATTTAGGAATTAATATTTGATCCAATATTATTTTCTTCAAACCTAACCTATTGTAATTCAGTGAATAAAAGTTAATTAAAAAATAAACCATAAAAAGCTTAAAGAT
>JABAYZ010000179.1 GCA_018608735.1 Flavobacteriaceae bacterium
TTTGCAAGGGAGACAAGAGATCCGCTTAATTAACCCAACAGGAATGGGAGTTAGGAATGATACAGGCGGAGATGGACATTGGAATGCATCAAGAGGAAACAGACTCCATAAAGGAATTGATCTTTCTTCAGTAGATGGGCAAAATATACTATCTCCAATTGATGGTAAAGCAATTAATTCTTCTTTTGTTAATCGCAAAGGAATTACTATTCCAACAATTGTTATTATTCCAACAAATACTAATTTAGGGTTCAATAAGCTAGAGATTCTTTATACTGGACCTATTGAAGGGGGGTGGAGACCTATCAAAGCAGGTGATGTGATAGGTCAATCAGTTAATTTACAAGAATTAGGATATCCAAGCAACGTTGGGGCTCATATACATTTACAAATGAAGCTTAATAAAACTCCAGTTAACCCTAGTCCATATTTTGGATTTTAATTTAATACTTATGTATAAAATAAGAAATATATTTCTGCTAATATTTGCGATTTCACAAGCTGCGTGTTCTCAATTACCTAAAAATGAACTACTAGGTAGTTGGGCGTTAAGTTCTTCCTATGAATTCCCTGATATAATAATATTTAGGTCGGATTACACCTACTTAGTATATAACCCTAATAATGCTGATATTGGTTCGGAAGAGACTACAGGTCAACTCAAAAGTAATGATATTAGAATACATGGTGCTTACACTTCAATGATTGAGAAAGGTATTTGGACTTATGACCCTTCAACGAAAGAGTTGATTTTGAAAGAACGTAATATTTTAGAAGAATGGTCAGATTTTAGTGATGCATATGGGAAGTCCGATGTATTAAAATTTCATTTAAAACAGTTAGATGAAAGTAAAATCAAGTTTTGTTTTAAAAAACAAGGGGGGGAATTATGTGATTTTTATGAGAAAAATTGGTCATACCTTACAAACAATGGTACTAAAATATTCTACCAAGAATTAATTAAGAATTACGTTGGTACTGGCAGTCAAGAAAAAGAAATTTATTTATCAGGTTATGAAACAGAGCTAAAAATATCATTAGATTTTTACAGTAAAGCTGACTTGTTAAAGGCTATAGATGAAAATGGAGAAGAATTATTTTCTACGGGAATGACAGGTACTAATGGCATAAAAGAGTACGACATTGTATTATCTGGACAAACTAAACTAATCTTTAAAATTATTTCGAGTAAATCGAGTTCAAAATGGAAGTTTACAGCAAAATTGTATTAGATAAAAACAAGAAGCACACAGCTTCTCTGTAGGCTTGTCCAGCGATCCCTTGGCAGGGCCCCTGCTGGTCCTAGTATGTCACGTAATCGCTAGTGCTAGCTTGTAGCTAGTACCGTTAAAGAGAATAAAATAATAGAAACTACGTCGCTGCCGCACGAATACTTTCGTGTGGTTTATGAAGCTTAGTTGGGAACGCGAAAGATTCGCACACCAGCGGGGGCTAGACTAACTGCAAGTCCGCTAACGGTTCAATTTATTAAAGACGTGGACGCTGCAGCGTTTTAAATCGTGCGTTGTAGCGGTTTGTTGAAGAGGAAAATGACCATAGAAGCAAATCCAGGCTTGACTCCTGAACAGCAAAATGCTGCAGGCAATTTTTTAGCCTCTATTGTTAATTCATTAGATGGTACCGACTTTAGGCCTTTTAGAAATTGGGTTGGTAACAACTTCCAAAGTGCAGTTAGTGATTTCAACGACGGATGGGACTCTGTGGTGGATTTTGTAAAAGGCTGGTTTAAAAAACCAAGCCAAGCGCCTGTAGAATATGCAAATTACGAGGGCTTGTCCAGCGACCCATTGGCAGGGCCCAGTACAAACATACCGCCCACATTTTTTAATGGGGCTGGGGCTCTGAGCAACCTAGGCGTTCAAAGGGGGGATTTAGCTCAAAATAGGGGAGGTTTCGGTAATGGTTTAGCTGATGGTTTTGGAGCTGGCTTTGGAAGCACAGTTGATTTCTTTAAAAGCTTAGGAACAACGCAAGGCTGGAAAGATTTAGGACAGGGCGTTGTGAGTTCAATTCATTTAAGCAGTCAGTTTTCGCCACAAGGAATGATGATGCGAGCGCAAATGTCAACCTCTGTGTCTGATTATATTGATAATATTCCTAGCATGTCGGCTTATGAAATAGGTCATGATTTAGGTTATGGTAGCGAAAAACTGTTGGAATCTGCATTGTTGTCAAAGGGAGTAGGTTTTGGAGCTAATGTAGCTAAACATGGTGTTGGAGGCGCTATGTGGAAATCCTCTACCTTTGGTCCAAGAAGTTATTTGTTTGGGAGAAAAAATTCATTTATGCTAAATGGAAGAAAAGGAATTTTGAATAGAGGATATTTTAGAACTGGATGGGGTTGTAAAAAAGGAAGAGGCGATGTTTTCAGAACAAGTTTAGGTAGCCCACCAAATAACCCTCATATAGATTGGATTTTCAGAAATTAATAATCATGGAAAAAACACATAAAATAAATAAAGACAATTTAGAAGTTTTAAAGAAAAAAATTAATGACTCTGATATAAAAT
>JABAYZ010000238.1 GCA_018608735.1 Flavobacteriaceae bacterium
GAAGTTCAGAGGTTTTTTCAGCAGTCCAATCAATTTTAATAAATTGTTTTAACCAGTTATATGATATCTTCATTATGCGGTTTTATATCTTTTGAGCAAATATAAAATAAAGCTATTAGCTATCAAATAAAAAGCCCAACCAAAACGGTGGGCTTTTGTAATCTTTTTTGATAAAAGTAATTATTGACCAGAAAGCGCTTTTACTTCATTTTCAATCATTTCATAGAATTGATCAATTTTTGGAAGGACAACAACACGTGTTCGTCTGTTTTTGGCTCTATTACTAGCGGTATCATTATCTGTTAATGGCACATAGCTACTACGACCAGCAGCAATTAATTGAGCAGGATTAACTCCCATGCCTTGTAATTCTCTGATGATAGATGTAGATCGTTTCACACTTAAATCCCAGTTATCAACCAAAACTCCATTTGAATACGTACGACTGTCAGTATGACCTTCTATCATGGCTTCGAAATCAGGTTTGTCATTTATGACCTTAGCTACTTTTTCCAAAACTGTTTTTGCCTTTTCAGTCACATTGAAACTTCCGCTTTGAAACAGTAATTTATCAGCTATAGAAATAAACACAACGCCTTTTTCTACATTTATTTCTATGTCTGGATCATCTATTCCTACTGATTTTTTCAAACTTGAAACAATTGCCAAAGTGATGCTATCTTTTTTGGTAATGGCATCTTGTAAACGGTTGATTTTTAAATCTCTTTCTTGAAGACTTTCTAAAGTTTTTTCTAAATTGTCAGCACCTTTTGATGTCAAAAGAGTCATCTGTTCAGTGCTGTTTATGAGGGCATCGTTTGTTTTTCTTAGATCTGATAGTTGATCTCTCAAGCCTGTGAGGTTTGCATCAGCAACCGCTTTGTCTGACAAACAACTATTTAATTTTACAGTCGCCGTATTTAATAAATCTTCTGTAGTTTTTAATTTTAATTGAGCAGCTTCTAATTTTTTGTTAGCGCCACATGAAGCTAGCATAACAAATGCGATAACTCCTAATGCATAAATTTTCTTCATCTTAATACAATTAAATGATTATAAGACGTAAAATTATAAAATTATTAGACGTGACACCATGATTAACATAATTTTTTATAGTTTATTAAAGTTCTTGATGTTAAGCACAAAATGTGACCATACAATAGAGGGGAGAAGACTATGTGCTTTTCGTGTAGGATGTTGTCGTCTAAATTGAAGTAAACCAGGGAGAGATTTGTAAAAACTTCCATGTGCATTAATAATAGCTAGTGTATGTTTTGGTGTCAATTGAAATAAAAACCGAATACCAGCAATTCCATCCAATAGCATTCTAAGACATACTATTATAAACAAAGGTTGATGTGTGTTTTTAACCAAGGTATATAAACTATTTCTGAAATTTAAATAGGTTTTTTTTGGATTGGAAACGTCCAAGCTTGCTCCGCCAACATGGTATACTGTAGACTGCCCAACATAGCTGACAGTCATGCCTTTGTTTTGAGCACGCCAACATAAATCAATTTCTTCCATATGGGAAAAAAAACGAGAGTCAAAGCCGCCTAAGGATTCAAAAGCTTGTGCTCTAATACATAAGCATGCTCCAGAAGCCCAAAAAATATCATCTTCGTTATTGTATTGTCCATGATCTTCCTCAATAGCATTAAAGATTCGCCCTCTACAATAGGGGTACCCCAATTGATCGATAAATCCACCAGCTGCACCAGCGTATTCAAAGCTATTTTTATGATTGTAGTCTAGTATTTTTGGCTGAATAATCGCGGTATTCATTTTGGATTCAAAAGTATTTATGATTGGGTTTAACCAGTTTTCAGTGACTTCAACATCCGAGTTTAACAGACAAAATACATCTGCATTGATGCGTTTTAACCCTTCATTATAGCCTCCAGTATATCCAATATTATGAGTTAATTTTAGGCATTTAACAGTAGGGTAGTGCTGTTCTATAAATGAAACAGAGGGATCCGTTGAGGCATTATCAATGACATAAACATCATGTCCATCTGAGTACTTGACTACTGAGGGTAGGAAAGTTTCTAAGAGCTTCAGACCATTCCAATTGAGTATGACTACTGCAAGTTTCAAATTTTGTTGGTGTTATAGGTTGGGAGGGTTTCTAAAAATTCGAAACTTTCCGCATCATGATTCATAGTGCAAAAGTAATGATTTAATCCGTTGGTCACCATTAAATAGGGTGCTTTTAGTGTTAAGTTATATCGAGCGATTTGATCAAATGTAGTTTGAGAGATCTTTATTTTTGGGGCTTTACATTCGACGACGATATACAAACTTCCATCAGGGTTGAAAACCACAATATCATAGCGTTTCTTAAGGCCGTTAATTAGAATTACTTTTTCAACATTAATAAGAGAAATAGGATAGTTTTTTTCTTGTATTAAATACTGTACACAATGCTGACGCACCCATTCTTCCGGTTGAAGTACCACAAATTTTTTACGGATGACATCAAAAATATGAGTAATATTTTCGCTATTTTTGAGCCTGAACGAATA
>JABAYZ010000089.1 GCA_018608735.1 Flavobacteriaceae bacterium
TTGAACACAAGGTTCAAACCCTAAACGAATTTACAAAAGGATTAATTAGTAAAAAATAACAGAGAATGATTCAAACAGATATTTTAATAATAGGCGCTGGACCAACAGGACTTTTTACCGTTTTTGAAGCTGGACTACTAAAAATGAGATGTCATATTATCGACGCACTTCCTCAAGCAGGAGGGCAGTGTTCAGAACTTTATCCCAAAAAACCTATATATGATATTCCTGGTTTTCCAGAAATATTAGCAGGTGATCTCACCGAAAATTTAGTAGAACAAGGCAAACAATTTGAGCCCGGCTTTACACTTGGAGAACGCGCAGACACCATTGAGAAACTTGAAGATGGTAGCTTTATTGTCACTACCAATAAAGGCACAAAACATGCAGCACCAATCATTGCTATTGCAGGAGGATTAGGCTCTTTTGAACCACGAAAACCCGATCTAGAAAATCTAGATTTTTATGAAAATAAAGGCTTAAATTATTTCATCAAAGACCCGGAAGTTTACCGCGATAAGCGCGTTGTAATATCTGGAGGTGGCGATTCTGCCTTAGATTGGAGTATTTTCCTAACAGATGTTGCTAAAGAAGTTACCCTAATTCATCGTCGAAATGAATTTAGAGGCGCTTTGGATTCTTTAGAAAAAGTACAAGACTTGACAGCCTCAGGAAAAATTAATCTCATCACTCCCGCTGTGGTTACCAAAATTGGCGGAGAAGATAAAGTCGAATATGTAGTGGTAACCAAAGATGGCAAGGACAGCCAAATTGAAACCGATTGTTTTATCCCCTTATTTGGACTGTCGCCAAAACTAGGCCCTATCGGCAATTGGGGTCTTGAAATCGAAAAAAACGCCATCAAAGTAGATACATTTGATTATCAAACAAACATTCCAGGTATTTTTGCAATAGGAGATGTTAACACCTATCCTGGGAAATTAAAACTTATTCTCTGTGGTTTCCACGAAGCCACACTCATGTGTCAAGCAGCATACAAAATACTCAATCCAGGTAAACGACTTGTTTTAAAATACACTACTGTAAGCGGAATTGACGGATTTGATGGCAGTCGAAAAGAAGCGCCAAAAGCGGTTGTAAAAGCATTAGCATAAAACATTTAAAAGCACTCAATAGGATGTCAAACATTTATAACGAACTACAAAAACGAATCTTGATTTTAGATGGAGCCATGGGCACCATGCTTCAAGACTATGATTTTTCGGAAGAAGATTATAGAGGGGAGCGTTTTAAAGATTATCCCTCGTCTCTTAAAGGGAATAATGATTTATTGAGTTTGACGCAGCCAGAAGCTATTGCCGAAATTCATCATAAATATTTTGAAGCGGGTGCCGATATTGTGGAAACCAACACCTTTTCTGGAACCACCATTGCCATGGCCGATTATGACATGGAAAATTTGGTTTATGAATTAAATTACGAATCCGCAAAAATAGCCAAACGCATTGCCGATGAATTCACAACATCTGAACCCCACAAGCCACGGTTTGTTGCAGGGAGTATTGGCCCAACAAATAAAACAGCAAGTTTATCGCCCGATGTAAACCGCCCTGAGTATCGCGCCATTACATTTGATGAATTACGTATTGCATATAAATTACAAGTAGAAGCACTCATGGATGGTGGCGTTGACTTATTATTAGTGGAAACCATATTTGATACCTTAAATGCTAAGGCCGCTTTATTCGCCATAGAAGAAGTTAAGGAAGACCGAAATTCAGAAATTCCGATTATGGTTTCGGGGACGATTACCGATGCCTCTGGACGAACACTCTCAGGACAAACCGTAGAAGCCTTTCTGGCTTCTGTTTCGCATATCCCGCTCTTAAGTGTTGGGTTTAACTGTGCTTTAGGTGCCGAACAACTCAAACCCTATTTACAGCGCCTGTCCAACGAAACCAATTTTTATACCTCGGCACATCCCAATGCAGGATTGCCAAATGCTTTTGGTGAATATGATGAAACCCCCGAAGAAATGACCGCTTTTATTGAAGCCTATTTTAAAGATAATTTGATTAATATTATTGGAGGTTGCTGCGGCACCAATCCAGCACATATCAAGGAAATTTACGAGGCCTCTCAAAATCATAAACCACGTCAATTAAAAGTCAACTAAAAATGGAGAGCGACTGTAAAAAATACTTAACCCTTTCTGGACTCGAGCCCTTGGTGGTGACTCCAGAATCCAATTTTGTAAACGTTGGTGAACGTACCAATGTGACAGGGTCAAGAAAGTTTTTGAGGTTAATCAAAGAAGAAAAATACGAAGAAGCCTTAGCCATCGCAAGAGATCAAGTGGATGGCGGTGCGCAAATTATCGACGTCAATATGGATGAAGGCATGTTGGATGGCGTTTATGCCATGACCACCTTTCTGAATCTCATCGCTTCCGAGCCCGATATTTCCAAAGTGCCCATTATGATCGATAGTTCTAAATGGGAAATCATTGAGGCAGGACTAAAAGTTGTACAAGGAAAATGTGTGGTTAATTCGATAAGTCTTAAAGAAGGCGAACAAGAATTTATCCGTCAAGCAAAACTGGTTAAACGCTATGGTGCTGCCGTGATTGTCATGGCATTTGATGAAACTGGACAGGCTGACACCTACCAACGCCGTATCGACATCTGTAAACGCTCCTATGATATTTTAGTCGATGTAGTCAAATTTGTTCCCCAAGACATTATTTTTGATCCCAATATATTTCCTGTAGCCACAGGGATGGACGAGCACCGAAAAAATGCTTTAGACTTTTTTCAGGCCACCAAATGGATCCGTACCAACTTACCCTATGCCAATGTTTCAGGAGGCGTGAGTAATGTGTCGTTTTCATTTCGTGGGAATAACATTGTGAGAGAAGCCATTAACTCGGCATTTTTGTACCATGCGATCAAAAACGGCATGAATATAGGGATTGTCAATCCAACCATGTTGGAGATTTATGACGAAATCCCTAAAGATTTATTGGCGTGTGTGGAGGATGTTTTATTTGATCGAAAAGACGATGCTACCGAGCGCCTTTTGGATTTGGCAGAAACCTTAAAAGGACAAAAAAACGATGTTGAAGTCGCTGTTTTAGAATGGCGAAATAAACCCTTACAAGAGCGCATCACCCATGGGTTAGTGAAAGGAATTGACGCCTTTATTGTGGAAGATGTGGAAGAAGCGCGACTCATTGCCCAAAAACCGATAGAGGTCATCGAAGGTAATTTAATGATCGGGATGAATGTGGTTGGCGATTTATTTGGCAGTGGAAAAATGTTTTTACCACAAGTGGTCAAATCCGCCCGTGTGATGAAACGTGCCGTCGCCTATTTACAACCTTTTATTGAGGCTGAAAAAGATGGCAAAGTCGAATTTGCTGGTAAAATATTAATGGCAACCGTGAAGGGTGATGTGCATGATATTGGAAAAAATATTGTCAGTGTTGTTTTGGGGTGCAATAATTATGAGATTGTAGATTTAGGGGTGATGGTACCGCCCGAAAAAATTATTGAAACTGCCATCAAAGAACAGGTCGATATTATTGGGCTTAGTGGACTTATTACGCCTTCCTTAGATGAGATGGTTTATGTGTCCAAAGAAATGGAAAAAACGGGACTCACCATCCCTTTAATGATTGGAGGTGCCACGACGTCTAAAGCCCATTCTGCAGTTAAAATTGCGCCGCATTACAGCAATACTGTCATTCATGTTAATGATGCTTCTAGAGCCGTGACCGTAGTAGGGGATTTGCTTAAAAAAGATAATCAACAACATCTTAGCGATTTGAAAACGTCCTATGACTTGTTTCGAGAGCAATTTTTAAGTAGAACCAAACAAAAAGAATACATCTCTATTGCCGAAGCGCGCAAAAAAAAATACAAAATCCAATGGGATCAAACAAGCATCGTAAAACCTAAGAAATTAGGCATTCAAGTTATCAATGATTTTGACATTACTAAATTGGAAGAATTTATCGATTGGAGTCCATTTTTTAGAAGTTGGGACCTTCATGGGAAATATCCAAATATTTTAGAAGATGAGGTTGTAGGCGAGCAAGCTACTGAACTGTTTAAAGATGCTCAAGAACTGTTGCAACGCATTTTTACAGAAAAATTATTAGGTGCCAAAGCCATTTTTGGACTGTTTTCTGCTAACACTGTCAATGACGATGACATTGAAATTTATGACGAAAACGGAAACACACAACAGACCTTTTTAACCTTGCGTCAGCAACTCAAAAAACGAGCAGAAGTGCCCAACATCGCCCTGTCCGATTTTATTGCGCCTAAGTCTACTGGGCAAACGGATTATATGGGCTGTTTTTGTGTAAGCACAGGCTTTGGAACCAAAGCACTTGCCGACGCTTTTGAAGCCGATAATGACGATTATAACTCCATTATGATCAAAGCCCTTGCCGACCGATTGGCTGAGGCTTTTGCAGAATATTTACACAAAAAAGTGCGGGTCAACCACTGGGGCTATGCTGCCGATGAAAATTTATCTAATACCGATTTAATTAAAGAAACGTACAAAGGTATTCGTCCCGCGCCCGGCTATCCTGCCTGTCCAGATCATTTGGAAAAACAAACCATTTGGAAACTTTTGGATGTCAAAAATAAAATAGGAGTGGAGCTGACCGAAAGCTTGGCCATGTGGCCAGCTGCCAGTGTCAGTGGATATTATTTTGGAAACCCTGAAGCCAAGTATTTTGGCTTGGGAAAAATTACCGAAGATCAATTGATTGATTATTCAAAACGAAGAAACATAAGTATTGAAGCTGCTCAAAAATGGTTAAATCCAAATTTAGCAAACTAAAAAACGCATTATGAAAGTTACAGATCATCTAAAAAATGCCAACGGAAAAACCTTATTTTCCTTTGAAATTATTCCCCCAAAAAAAGGAAAAAATATTCAGGAGTTATATGATAATATAGATCCTTTGATGGAATTTAATCCGCCGTTTATTGACGTCACTACATCCAGAGAGGAGTATATTTATATTGAGAAAAAGGGCTTATTTGATCGGAAAATCACGAGAATGCGTCCAGGTACTTTGGGGATTTGTGCGGCTATCAAACACAAATACGAAGTCGATACTATTCCGCACGTCCTTTGTGGCGGGTTCACCAAAGAAGAAACGGAGTATCTGTTGGTCGATTGTCATTATTTAGGAATCAATAATGTGATGGCACTCCGAGGCGATGCCATGCCGCATCAAAAATACTTTGAACCGACCAAAGGCGGTCATCCTTATGCCACAGACTTGGTGCAACAAATACATAAATTAAATAAAGGACAGTATTTACACGATGTTATTGAGGTTGATAATAAACCTGACTTCTGTATTGGCGTTGCAGCTTATCCAGAAAAACACATTGAGTCGCCGTCCTTACATTCGGATTTGCTGCGCTTAAAAGAAAAAGTAGATGCAGGTGCCGATTATGTAGTCACTCAAATGTTTTTTGACAATCAACGGTATTTTGAATTTGTAAACATGGCTAGAGACATGGGAATTACTGTTCCGATCATCCCAGGGATTAAGCCTTTAGCCATTCAAAAGCACTTACAATTATTGCCACAAGTTTTTAAGATAGACCTTCCAGAAGCGCTCATAAAAGAAGTCGGTAAATGTGATTCAAGCGCTCAAATACGTCAGGTAGGGGTAGAATGGGCCGTCCAGCAGTCTAAAGAGTTATTGGACTTTGGCGTGCCAGTATTGCATTATTATTCGATGGGAAAAAGTGATAATATCAAAGCCATTGCCTCCCAGTTGTTTTAAGCTTTAATGGTTTTTGAAATGGTTTAACACCGCTTTCTTAAGTTTTAAAACTAAGAATAGATATATTTAACGTATCTCTAAGAAAGAATACGTTTTATATGTGTAATTTTGAATTTCAATAACAACCATTTGAAGAAAATTGAAACCATAAAAAAACCAATCACTTACGAGATGGAGCTTTTCGAAAAGAAATTTCGATTGTCCATGTCCAGTCGGGTGGCACTGTTGAACCGTATTACGCACTATATTGTCAACCGCAAGGGCAAACAAATGCGCCCTATGTTTGTGTTTTTGACTGCCAAAATGATTTCCAATGGGGAAGTGAGCGAGCGCAGCTACAGAGGGGCATCCGTGCTTGAGTTGATTCACACCGCTACTTTGGTGCATGACGATGTGGTGGACGAAAGCGACCGTCGTCGAGGTTTTTTCTCCATAAATGCGCTTTGGAAAAATAAGATTGCTGTTTTGGTGGGCGATTTTTTATTGTCAAAAGGCCTTTTGTTGTGTATTGATAACAACGATTTTGATCTTTTAAAAATAATCTCAGTAGCCGTTCGTGAAATGAGCGAAGGCGAGTTGTTGCAAATCGAAAAAGCCAGAAATTTAGATATTACCGAGGACATCTATTACGAAATCATTCGTCAAAAAACAGCCACGCTCATCGCCGCCTGTTGTAGTTTGGGTGCGGCTTCTGTGAAACCTTTGTCTGAAGAAGTGGAAACCATGCGTCAATTTGGAGAGCTTATCGGAATGGCGTTTCAAATTAAAGATGACCTGTTTGACTATGGCACCCAACAAATTGGGAAACCGACTGGTATTGACATCAAAGAACAAAAAATGACGCTTCCACTTATCTATGTGTTGAATCACTGTTCTAAAAAAGAAAAAAGTTGGTTGATTAACTCTGTTAAAAATCATAACAAAGACTCCAAACGTGTCAAAGAAGTGATTGCTTTTGTAAAAGATAACGGTGGTTTGGATTATGCCGTCTCTAAAATGAAAGCATTTCAAGAACAGGCTTTAAAGTTACTGGAACCTTTCCCAGATTCGCCCTATAAAAAATCATTGATTTTGATGGTGAATTATGTAATAGAAAGAAATAAGTAACCAAAAAGAGTTACTTTTACAATACATTTACAAGATCCATTTAATTTATAATTTTGATATCAAAAGCCACCATAGATCAAGTCTTTGACACTGCCCGAGTAGAGGAAGTGATAGGTGATTTTGTACAATTAAAAAAATCGGGGAGTAACTTTAAAGGCCTAAGTCCTTTTAGTGAAGAACGTACACCAAGTTTTATGGTGTCTCCTGTGAAACAAATTTGGAAAGATTTTTCAACGGGTAAAGGAGGAACTTCTGTTTCATTTTTAATGGAGCATGAGCATTTCACCTATCCAGAAGCCATAAAATATTTAGCACGAAAATATAATATTGAAATCGAGGAAACTGTACAATCAGATTCCGATAAAGAAGCTGCAGGGGAACGCGAAAGCATGTATTTAGTCAGTGAGTATGCACGAACCTATTTTCAAAATACATTACTTAAAACGGATGCTGGAAAAGCGATTGGTCTTAGTTATTTTAAAGAACGTGGATTTACAGATGAGACCATCAAAGATTTTCAGTTGGGCTACTGCACAGATGCTTGGAGTGGGTTGACGGACACAGCACTCAAAAAAGGGTATAAGCTAAAATACTTAGAAAGTACGGGCTTATCTATTGTCAAGGAAACCAAACAGTTTGATCGTTTCAAAGGACGTGTCATGTTCCCAATTCATAGCATGTCGGGACGTGTACTAGGATTCGGGGGGCGCATTTTAGCTAAAAACGAAAAAGCTGCTAAATATCTCAACTCTCCAGAAAGTGATATCTACCATAAAAGTAAAGTATTGTATGGGATTTACTACGCCAAACAAACCATCGCAAAAGAAGATAATTGTTATTTAGTTGAGGGCTATACCGATGTCATTCAGTTTCATCAAAAAGGAATTAAAAATGTAGTGTCCTCTTCTGGCACTGCATTAACACCAGATCAAATTCGATTGATCAACCGATTGACCAAAAACATTACGGTACTGTTTGATGGCGATCCTGCGGGGATAAGAGCTGCACTTCGCGGTATCGATTTGATATTGGAACAGGGCATGAACGTTAAGATTTGCACCTTTCCCGAAGGCGAAGATCCGGATAGTTTTGCCAAACAAAACACCCTCGAAGAATTACAGGCGTACCTAAAAGAAAATGCAAAGGATTTTATTGCTTATAAAGCGTCTTTGCTCATGGAAGAAGCGCAAAATGATCCCGTAGCCAAAGCCAATTTGATTCGGGATATGGTGTCTAGTATTTCGAAGGTTACCGATAGTATTCAACGCGAAATCTATGTGCGTGAGTGTTCTCGTATTATGGATATTAGCGAAGAAGTGCTGTTTAGTACATTGGCTCAAATGGGTAAAAAAGCGCAAAATGACGCCAATAAATCCTACAATCAAAAACAAAAAGCATTTGAAGTTGTTAAGTCCACTGCAGCACCAATAAAAGTAGATATTCAATATGAGCTAGAGCAAAAAATTATTGAAATATTGTTGTTGTACGGCAGTCGAAAAGAAGCTTTTGAGGATTTGATATTGAAGGAAAATGAGAAAGGAGCGCTTGATTTAGAACCTGTTATTCATGAAGTCAAAGTTTTTGAGAAAATATTTTTAGATTTACAAGAAGACGAAATGCAGTTTACCAATGAAAACTTCAAAACGCTGTATTATACAATTATCGACAGTTTAAACCAGTCGGAAGACTTTGTAATTGAATCTTTTGTGAACCATTTAGACCCTGTATTGGCATCTGATGTAACGGATATTTTGATGAATGAAGAACGCTATAGTCTTCACAATTGGGAAAAAAATAATATTTTTCCGAAACAAAAAGAGGTGAGTATTGCACAGTTAGTAAGTGAAACAATTCTGACACTTCGTTGCTATTTAATTGACCGAAAAGTAGACGAAATCAAATTAGATACTCAGGATGAGGTGGACCACAGAGCCCTCCTAGAAGATGTTTTGAATTACTCAAATTTAAAAATGTTGCTATCAAGAAAACTGAGTAGAGTACTTTAGTTTCTATTTTTTCTGACGCCCATGATCAATTAATTCGACAAGATTTGAGACGTTTAATTTTTTCATTAAACGCAACTTATAGGTACTCACCGTTTTTTCATTAATGTCCAATTGATTTGCAATATCTTTATTCCTTTTTCCTGAAGAAATCAGTTTCAAAACTTCCACTTCACGGGTTGAAAGTTTTTTGTATAGGTTCATTGTTCCAAGGTTATTTTTTTCAAAAGTAAGACTCTCTGCAAGTTCCTTACTAACATAAATCCCTCCTTTAAACACCTTCAGTATTGCTTTTTTAATTGTAGAAGTTGTCACCATTTTTGATAAAAAGCCCGAAGCTCCAGCCTTTATCGCGCTGATCGCATAGATGTCTTCTGGATGTGAACTAAAAATAATAACTCCCACTTCATTGAATTCTTTTTTTATGGAACGAAGCACCGTGATTCCATTGGTATCGGGGAGGTCAATGGTCATCAGAACGATGTCTATATTAGATTTTTTGAGATAGTCCAAAAGTTGTTTTGCAGAGTTAGCAGTATTTACAATTTTAATATCTGTTGAGTTCTCAAACAACATACGAATCCCATAGCTTGCAATGGGTTGATGATCTGCTACAAGGACTCGAATCATTATTGTTTAGTATTTTAAATTATCAGAAATTTCACATACAGGAATGGGATTCATTTTGTGTTTATTGGCGGTATTATAGCGCAAATAGATCTCAAAAACAGTGCGTTCTCTATCTTCAAAATTCTCAGCTGTTTTACCCATTTCAACTTGGTTCATAGCCCACTCTAATTCGGGATAAGAGGCCCCAATTTGATCTTCGTCGCTTCTAGAATCTCCAAATAAACCGTCACTAGGCGCTGCTGTCAAAATACTTTTAGGGACGCCTAAAGCGGCTCCTAAATCGTAAACTTCTGATTTTAATAAATCAGCAATTGGACTGAGGTCTACCCCACCGTCACCATATTTTGTATAAAATCCAACGCCAAAATCTTCGACTTTATTTCCGGTCCCTGCCACAAGTCGTCCCAAAAGCCCTGCATAATAATAGAGTGTTGTCATTCGTAGACGTGCCCTAGAATTGGCCAATGCCATATCGACGGTTGCTGAGCTGCCCTCTAAATTAATTTCAGATTTGAAACTTTCAAATACGGGAGTCAAATCTACCCGAGTTGAATTTACATTAGGGAATCGTTTTCTGAGTTGTTCAATGTGTTCTTGTGCTCTTGAAACATGACTCTCAGCTTGATGAATAGGCATTTCTAAGCACATAACATCTAGTCCAGTTAGAGCACAAAGTGTTGAGGTTACGGCGGAATCTACCCCGCCAGAAACGCCAATCACAAATCCACTGACCTTTGCGTTTTCGGCATAGGTTTTTAACCATTCAACAATATGAGTTATCACTGATTTTGTTTTCATATATTCAATTTTGATAGCCTTACAAAAGTAAACTATTCTAGATAAATTATTTTATCCTAGTAAAGATAATATATGTTCTAGATATTTTTTTTTAATATATATTAGTCACGAGTATGTTTTAGTCTGATAGACTAAATTAAGTTTTAAAGCGTTTGATGTAGAGCTCTTAATTTTAAGATAATCCACACCCTAATCCAAAATAGATTAATTACTTTTGTGATTCAATAGATTTTAAATTATATTTTGAAAATAAAGCAGACATCATTCCAATTGTTTCATGTTTTAAAGACAGTTCTTTTTTTACTGTTTTTTGCAAATTTTTCATGTCAAAAGACTTCTAAAATAGAGCAAGAGATATCAAAACTAGACGTTGGTTTAAACATTGAAAGGTTTGATCAAATGTTTGCTTCATCAACGGCTTCTGATCTGCCAGATTTAAAACAAAACTATCCCTTTCTATTCTCTAAAAAATATACAGATTCTGTTTGGATTCGGCGTATGAATGACTCTATTCAACTGCTTCAAAATAGAGCAGTTGATAGTGTTTTTGAAGATTTTAGTGCTACCGAAAGTGAAATTATTAGCTTTTACCAGCATCTTAAATATTACAATAAGGCGTTTAAAACGCCACGGCTTATTACAGTCCTTTCAGATGTTGATTATAGAAATAAAGTCATTATTACAGATTCTATTGTACTCATTTCCTTAGATACTTATCTAGGGGAAGAACATGAGTTTTATGAAAGTTTTTATGACTATATAAAACAAAATTTAAATAAAGATCAAATAGTGTCTGACTTAGCAACGTCATATGCAGAGCAATTGATTTATCAACCTACACGTTCAACGTTTCTTGAAGAAATGATTTATTTTGGAAAGCAACTCTATTTGAAAGACTTGTGGATTCCATTCAAAGACAATAATGAAAAAATAGGCTATCTACCAGCGCAGTATCAATGGGCTGAAGACAATGAATTTTATATTTGGCAGTACTTTGTTGAAAAGGAGTTATTGTATGACACGGATCGGAAATTATTATCACGATTTATTATGCCAGCCCCTTTTTCACGCTTTAATTTAGAATTGGACAGTGAATCTCCTGGACGGCTTGGACAATATATGGGATGGCAAATAGTAAAGTCTTATATGAAAAACAATCCAACTTCTGTCCTTCAGATGCTTCGAATGGAAGCCGATGACATTTTTAATAACGCAAAATTTAAACCAAAAAAATAATGGCACATACCCATACATCAAAAATTGAGATGACTGTAGAATTAGATGACAATCGAATTCCTGAAAATTTATTTTGGACTGCTCAAGACGGCGGGGTTGCTAATGAAGAAGCTAAAGCGATGATGCTCTCTGTATGGGATCAAAAAAAGCAAGAAACGCTTCGAATTGATTTATGGACAAAGGATATGCCTGTGGATGAAATGAAATTGTTTTTTCATCAAACACTAGTTACAATGAGTGACACGTATCTACGGGCTACTCAAGATGAAAAAATGACGGCAACGATGAAAGATTTTTGTGATTATTTTGCTGAAAAACTGGACCTTATTAAAAAATAAGTTACCACTCGTTTAATCGGTTTGAGTCTAATTTTAAAAAGATAAAGACAAGTATTGTAAAGGCCCAAAGTCCGGAGCCTCCATAACTAAAAAATGGTAATGGAATCCCAATGGTCGGAATTAGCCCCATAACCATCCCGATATTTATCAGAAAATGAACAAATAATATACTGGCAACACTATAGCCATAAACTCGACTAAACTGCGATTTTTGTTGTTCTGCAAGATGTAAAATTCGCAAAATCAGTAGTACAAACAGTATCACAACGACACTACTTCCGAGGAATCCCCATTCTTCTCCAACAGTACTAAAGATGTAATCGGTGTGTTGTTCTGGTACAAATTTACCTTTGGTTCGTGTACCGTCCATAAATCCTTTTCCAAAAACGCCTCCCGAACGAATCGCCTTTTCAGACTCATTTAGATTATAGGAAATATTGCGCTTCATCGCTTGTAATTTCTCAGGATCTTTTTCTGAGCGCAACCAAAGACCTATACGATCCTGTTGGTGGTTTTGAAGCACGTTGTTATATGCCCATTGAATGCCATAACTTAATCCAATACTAAAAATTAGGAGTATTAATGTGCCTTTAAACGTTTTCTTTTTACGCTTAAAAAACAATTGATATATTAAAAATAGAATAGCCATCACACTACACACCATTGTGGCCGAAAATTTTAAAGTCGCGATGCCTACTATAGCGATAAGTACACCAAATAAAATGTAGTATTGAGGAATGCCTTCTCTGTAAAACACAAAAACAAGACTCAAAAACACCAATGTGCTTCCTGCGTCATTTTGTAACAAGATTAATAGCGCAGGTATGCCAATTAATACAGCCGCTCTTATTTGGTCTTTTAGCTCCCTGATATTGGTCTGTAAATCACTAATGTATTTTGCTAATGCAAGTGCAGTTGCAAATTTTGCAAACTCACTAGGCTGTAGTGTCATCCCCCCAAAATCATACCACGAAGTGGCGCCGTTTATTTGTTTTCCTGCAATAAAAAGACCAACTAAGGATACTACTGCGCCGAGATAAATGATACTCGCAAAGCGTTCATAAAACTTCGCATCTACGGCTAATATCAATATAATTAATACGGTGGAACACAAAATAAAAATGAGTTGTTTTCCGTAGGGTTTGCTAAAATCAAAATAGGAGGTAAACTCTCCCACGGCAGAGGCAGATAAAATATTAAAATACCCAAAGACAACTAGTGCTGTAAATAAAATCACAGCGAGCCAATCCAATTGAAAACTAGTAGTTCGGTTTAGGTTCATTGGTCATTAATTTTGAAGGGTTTCCCGCTATAAGGCTTTAGATATTCGTCTTTCAGGCTTTTTTCGATAACCAAACGCTCCATTCGTTTCAATGTAACGTCTCTTTTAAGATATTTTTCGATCATTAAACTTGCAATACGCCCTGCCCAACGTGCGCCATAGTAGCCATTTTCAACCAAAACGGCAACGGCGATTTTAGGGTCGTCTTTTGGCGCAAAAGCCACAAATATTGAATGATCGGTAAGTTGTTGCCTGACACCATCAATTTTAATGAAATTTTCGGCTGTACCTGTTTTACCGCAAATTTCTATTCCAGGGACTTTTAGAAAACTAGCTGTCCCTTTTTTGTATACATTATGCATGCCTTCAATCACAGGGTCAAAATAACTAGGATCTATTGAGGTGTGTTTTGGGGTTGTAAAGTTTGGATCCATGGTTTCACCTTCAATGGATTTGATAATATGAGGGGTGTAATAATACCCTTTATTGGCAATAGCAGCGGTCATGTTTGCCAATTGAATAGGCGTAACTAAAATTTCTCCTTGACCGATGGCGTTAGAAATAATGGTTGTGGCACCCCATTGGAACCCTGGATACATTCGGTCATAGTAACTGCCGTCAGGAATGTTTCCTTTTTTGCCAACGGATAAGTCATTACCCAAAAAGCCACCTAATCCAAAACTTTTTATATGATTACTCCATATATCTACTGATTGTGAGGGGTCTTCATACTTTTCAATTGTATTCCTAAAAGTCATTGCAAAATACGAGTTACAAGAATACGTTATTCCAGAGTTTAAATTTCTGTACCCACCACCACAATGGCATTTCATAACCCGTCTATTTCTTCCATAAACATATTTTCCAGAGCAAATAATATTTGTTTTTGAATCAATAGAATTTTCTTCCAAAGCCGTTAATGCTACCAGTAATTTAAATGGCGATCCAGGCACATGCATTCGTATGAGTCCTTTATCTATTAATGGTCTATAGATGGAATCTAAGTACAATTTGGTGTAGTTTTTGGACCGTTCTCTTCCCACCAATAAATTGGGGTTATAAGAGGGTGCAGAGACGAGGCTTAAAATTTCTCCACTACTTGGTTCAATAGCGACAATACCTCCCATTTTATTTTGCATTAACAATTCACCATAGGCTTGTAGCTCAGAGTCAATGGTGATTTTAATGTCTTTTCCTGGTACTGCAAGGGTGTCAAATGCACCCTCTTTATAAGCCCCAATATCTCTATTGTAAATGTCTTTTTGAATGTATTTTACGCCTTTTTTACCTCTTAATTTTTTTTCATAGGAGATTTCAAGACCTTGTTTTCCTATTAAATCACCAAGACGGTAGTAGGCATCATTAGCCATTTCCTTAGCATTTGCTTCGGCAATGAAACCTAATACATTGGCTCCAATTGAGGTTTGATAATCCCTTACCGATCTTTTTTGAATATAAAACCCTTTAAATTTTCTTAATTTTTCAGAGAGAAAAGCATAGTCCTCTTTTGATAAATGGGACAAAAATACAGAGGGTAATCGTGGGGAATACCGCTTGGCACGATTATAATACTTATGAAAACTAAGTTTATCAATTTTTAAAAGATCGCAAAATATAAGCGTGTCTAAAGGCTCTACTTCTCTTGGGATAACCATGACGTCATAACTGGGTTGATTGGCGACTAAAAGACTATCGTTTCGGTCGTAGATATACCCGCGTTTGGGATATTGAAATACTTTCCGAATGGCATTGTCATTGCTAATGTCATATGCATCAGCAGTATATACTTGTAAATAAAATAAACGTCCAACAAAACAAATGCCCGTCAGAATAACCAATCCGAAAAGTAGCAATTTTCTCATGTCTCTTTTTTGTTAAATAGTGAGGTGAGAAGTAAACAAATTATCAAGCTAAAAATACTAGAATATAGAGTTTGCTTTAGGATTAACACCATTTCACTTTTATCAAATACAACTAGAGAAAACAAAATAAAATGATGTATTACAATAAGCATAAAAAAGTAAACCGTCCGTTGGGTGAAATTAATGGTTCTAAATTTTATGGCTTGATAGTCATAAGCTGCTCCAAACGAAAATTTCAGAAACAGCGGTCGGACATAGGCAATTGTGACACTAGCCGCCGCATGGACTCCACCAGAATCTGAAAATATATCGATGGACAATCCTATTAGAAAACTTAGAGAAATAAACAATAATCGATTGTTTTTGATAGGATATAGAAATATAAAAATGACATATACATATGGATTCAGGTTCCCTAAGAAATTAACATTGCTACAGATTGTAACCTGAAGTAAAACCAGTCCTATAAAATTTAAAATAGTAGTTACTACAGTATTATTCATCGGAAAGGTTTAAGGTTCTGAGTTCGTTAATATCTGTGTTTTTTATAATATAAGCATGCTCAATAGTTTTCATGTCATTGAACAATTTTACATTAATAATATAGAGGTCTTGAGTGGCATTGAGTCGGTAAGATTCAATGCTTCCCACAGGGATGTTAGGAGGGAATGTTGAGGAGTATCCGCTAGTCACAATCGTATCTCCGATGGATAATTTTACAAGATCCTGTATGTCTTTTAATTGTGTAATTTCTGGAGATTTACCATCCCAGCTTAAGATTCCAAAATAATTTGTTTTTTTTAATTTCACATTAACGCGACTGTTGGTGTTCAAAATGGATAATACTCTAGAATAGTTTTTAGATGTTTTATCAATTATCCCTACAATACCTTTAGAAGTAATCACACCATAATCCTCTTTAATACTGTCATTATACCCTTTATTAAGGGTCAGATAATTATTTGGAAAGGCATAGCTATTTTTATAAACTAAGCTCGGATATAGCTCGTATTTGTATTCTAATACAGAGTCTACAGGCATTGCTTTTTCCTGATTAAAAATCAGCATTTTTAATCGGCTATTTTCTTCAGAAAGTAGTTTGTTGTCTGATGTTAAATTAAAATATTGTGTGATGCCATGAAAAGCTCCGTAAATGCTTCCGGTGACTTGACTGGAGGAATTTAAAAATTTACTTTGATGATATTCATGAGATTGAATTGTCAGCGAAAGGGCATAAGAAAACAACAACAAAAACAAGATAAATGTTTTTTTTTTAATGAAGAAATTAAAAAGTTGTTGCATTATTTAAATCCTATTTTATCAATACACTTTTATACTTTGAAATATTTTTTAAAACAATTCCAGTTCCTCTAACAACGGCTCTCAGCGGATCTTCAGCAATATAAACAGGCAAGTCTGTTTTTTGAGATAGTCGCTTGTCTAAGCCTCTTAACATGGAGCCACCTCCAGCAAGATAAATCCCTGTATTGTAGATGTCAGCAGCAAGTTCTGGTGGTGTTTGAGAAAGTGTTTCCATCACGGAATCTTCAATTCTTAGAATCGATTTGTCTAAGGCTTTTGAAATTTCTCGGTGCGTAATTTGAACTTGTTTTGGTTTTCCAGTCAACAAGTCTCTACCTTGAACATTCATTTCATCTGGTGGAATTTCTAAGTCTTCCGTGGCAGCACCAATTTGTATTTTTATTTTTTCGGCAGTACGATCTCCAACATATAAGTTATGTTGAGTTCGCATATAATAAATGATATCATTGGTAAATACATCTCCGGCAACTTTTACAGATTTATCACAGACAATACCTCCAAGGGCAATCACTGCAATTTCGGTAGTTCCACCTCCAATATCTACAATCATGTTGCCTTTTGGTTGCATAATGTCTACTCCAATTCCGATTGCAGCTGCCATAGGCTCATGTATTAAATAGACCTCTTTACCATTTACGCGTTCAGCGGATTCTTTTACCGCTCGCATTTCAACTTCTGTAATTCCTGATGGAATACAAATAACCAATCTTAGGGCGGGAGTAAATATCTTTTTCTTGAGCGCGGGAATACTTTTTATAAACATGCTGATCATTTGCTCCGAAGCATCAAAATCTGCAATAACACCATCTTTCAGAGG
>JABAYZ010000240.1 GCA_018608735.1 Flavobacteriaceae bacterium
TTGAATTTGGTCTGCAAATAAACTACTTTTTTCTGGATATTTCAAACTTAAAATTCGGTAAGACTGTATCGCTTTGTCATAGTTTTTCTGTTCCACATAAATTCTTGCTAATGTTTCGGTCATTAAATCCTCTGTTTCAAAGGCAGAATCCTCTGCAATATTGATGAGTTTTGAGTGTTTATCAAGAGGCTTAAGTTTGGGTTTGTTTGAAATAAAAGCATCTATGAGTGCAAATTTTTCATCACGACTTGAATCCTTTTTAGGTTCAGATGATGTGGTGCGGTCAATAGGTTTTTTCAGTGTCAAACTGAGCCATTCAGAAAATGAATAGGTTTCGGCCCTATCAAACTCTAATGGTTTTCCAAGTTCTAGTTTTGATTCTGGATTTTTTTTCACGGATAACTGAGAAGAAATATCCTGAAAATCATCGACTTTGAGCGTTTTTATTTGATCAAAATTATGTTTGATATGTGTGGAAACCTCATTTTGCAAAAACACTTCAGAGGTAATAAAATCAAATAACACACTTCGATCAGTAGTGTAAGCAGCTGTTGTTTTTAATTCTTGGTTATACTTAAAACTTCCGAGATCTTTTAAGCCTTTCAGGTAGATGGCTCTAGCCGATTGAAAATAGGGAAACTCTTCAATAATGGAAGAGACATGTCTTACCTGATCTTTATTTAAGGTCGAGGGATAATGTAACAGGTATGTAAAATCTGATGTATTCATAAAGTTACCAATCCGCTAATGAGGCGTTAACAACGTCTTGAGTTATACGTTCAAAAATTTCTTCAATAGCAGTTGTTTTTTGTCCTCCAACAAGTTGTGCACTCCCTTCGTAGTCATAAAAAAACGAGAAGCGTTTCTCAAACTCTGCGTCATCATCATTTTTATTCGTGAAAATAACATTTACACTGATTGTGAGCCTGTTTTGTGCTGCGGTATTGCTAGAAGTAGCCGTTGTAGGAGAAATTCTGTATTCGACAATCTCACCTTCATAAACGATATCCCCATTCGATTTTACAAGGTCTAAGTTGGTTTGATTTAATATCAAGTCCTGAAGTGCTAGAGTAAAATCACGTTCAATTCCAGGCTCAATTAGCGCAGCACTGTTTTGAAAATAATTGACTTGAAAACTCTTTGTATCGGAACTCAAAGAAATCCCTGTAAAGGAGTAGGGACCACAGCCCAAAATAACCGCAAAAGCGCAGATAGCTAAACTGTATTTTAAAACGTTAAAGGTCATATTGTTTTATTTTTCGATATAGAGTACGCTCACTAATTCCCAATTCATTTGCTGCTAATTTACGCTTTCCTTTGTGACGCTCAAGGGATTTTTTAATAAGTTCCAATTCTATGTCGTGTAGAGATAGTGTTTCTTCTTCTTCCTCAACGGCATCAATATAGGTATATTTTTCCTCATTGTCTTTCACAATTTCAACAGCATTTTCATCTTGTCGCTTAGCAGGGAGGGATAAAAACTCGGTCTCTTTTGTAGATTCTAACGCGTCGTCTTTGTCATAAATTTTTTGAATTAAACTTTCGTTATTTTTCTGAACATCGGTATGATTTTCATTCTTCATCAGCTCCATGGTTAGTTTTTTGAGATCGTTCAAATCACTTTTCATATCAAACAAAACCTTGTATAAAATTTCTCTTTCGGTACTAAAATCGCTTTGACTCTTGTCTTTGCCTTGTACTGTTGGAAAATTACCGTCCATATTTGGTAAATATGTTTTTAACGTCAGCACATCAATCATTCTTGAAGATTCTAAAACAGAAATTTGCTCGGCAACATTCCTGAGCTGTCTAATATTGCCGCTCCATCTATAATTAACGAGTGCTTCTTTGGCATTATCATCGAGTCGAATAGTTGGCATTTTATATTTTAGCGCAAAATCACTGGCAAATTTCCTGAACAATAAATGAATATCGTCTTTTCTATCTCGAAGTGAAGGCAATGAAATTTCAACCGTACTTAATCTGTAGTAAAGATCTTCCCTAAATTTTTCCTTTTCAATAGCCTCAAACATATTAACGTTTGTAGCGGCTACAATTCTAACATCTGTTTTTAAAACGCTGCTAGATCCTACTTTTATAAATTCGCCATTTTCCAACACCCGTAACAATCGAACTTGTGTTGTCAGTGGAAGCTCACCAACTTCATCTAAAAAAATGGTTCCTCCGTCGGCCACCTCAAAATAGCCTGAGCGCGTTTGAGTAGCACCAGTAAAGGCCCCTTTTTCATGTCCAAAAAGCTCACTATCAATTGTCCCTTCTGGAATGGCGCCACAGTTGACCGCAATATATTTGCCGTGTTTGCGATGCGAAAGTTGATGAATAATTTTAGGAATACTTTCTTTTCCAACACCACTTTCTCCAGTAACTAGTACAGAAATATCTGTGGGAGCAACCTGAACTGCTTTTTCTATAGCACGGTTTAAACCGGTATCATTTCCAATGATGCCAAACCGTTGTTTTATAGATTGAACTGTTTCCATAATTAATTATTTTCAGACAAGCCAATGGCTTCTCCAATTAGAGTTGCACTTGTGCAACGGTTTATTTTAACGTGTACAAAGTCTCCGATATTATAATTTTCTTTAGGAAATACGACCACCGTATTTTGTGCGCTTCTTCCCGACCATTCTAAAGCCGATTTTTTAGACTCTTTTTCAACCAACACCTCTACCGTTTGGTTTAGGAATTGCTCCGTTCTGATAAGGCCATGCGCACGTTGTAGCGCAACAACTTCAGCCAGTCGTCTTTTTTTAGTGTCAAAAGGAACGTCATCTTCAAGTTTTCGTTCTGCCATCGTTCCTGGGCGTTCGGAGTAGGCGTACATATAGCCAAAACTGTACTTTACAATTTCCATTAATGAAAGCGTATCTTGATGATCGGCTTCAGTTTCGGTTGGAAATCCACAGATCATATCTTGAGAGATGGTACAGTCTGGAATAATGGTTTTAATGTTATTAATCAAGTCGATATATTCTTCCCGAGTATGTTGACGGTTCATTTCTTTTAAAATCCGATTGCTTCCACTTTGAACTGGAAGGTGAACATGGTTGCAGATATTCTGGTGTTTTGCCATTGTTCGAATCACATCCAAAGACATATCTTGAGGATTAGAGGTCGAAAAACGTAATCGCATTTTTGGATATGCTTTTGCACAGAGGTCCAAAAGTAGCGCAAAATCAACAGCCGTTGCTTTTTGCATGTCAGTTGCTTTGCTGAAATCTTTTTTCAGTCCACCGCCATACCATAAATAGCTGTCCACATTTTGCCCTAACAGGGTCACTTCCTTATAGCCTTTGTCCCATAGGGCCTTAATTTCTTCAATTATACTTTGCGGTTCTCTACTGCGTTCGCGCCCTCTTGTAAAAGGTACCACACAAAAGGTACACATATTGTCGCATCCTCTTGTAATGGATACAAAAGCAGTAACGCCATTCGAATTAAGTCTTACAGGAGAAATATCGCCATAAGTTTCATCCTTAGAAAGAATTACATTTACAGCACTTCGCCCTTCATTTACTTCCGAAATTAGGTTAGGAAGGTCTTTATAAGCATCGGGCCCCACAACAAGGTCCACGATTTTTTCTTCTTCCAGAAACTTGCTTTTTAGACGTTCTGCCATACAGCCTAAAACCCCTACTTTCATTTTTGGGTTGAGACGTTTAACGGCATTATATTTTTCGAGTCTTTTGCGGACTGTTTGCTCTGCTTTATCGCGAATAGAGCACGTATTAACTAATACAAGATCGGCTTCTTCCAAAACTTGGGTGGTATTATAGCCTTGTTTTGAAAGGATGGACGCTACAATTTCACTGTCACTAAAATTCATAGCGCAGCCATAACTTTCTATGAACAGCTTTTTAGTGTTTTCTAGTTTAGGGCTAATGGCTAATTTTGAGCCTTGAACCGTTTCATCAATTGTTTTCTCCATAACATTTTCAATATCCATTGAGGGACAATAAGCATGCAAAGATACACTATTTTTATTTTTTATGACAAAGTGTCATGATTTTAGTATTTTATTTTGATTTCAACAAGCAATACGTTTAATTTGGCAATTAGTTGATCTCAAATATTTACAATTATGTATGCATTTCAAACGATTTTAAACAAAATTCAAGCTTCAGAACATATAGATTTTGGAACATTGTTCAATGAATCCGTTGAGGTTTTTAAAAAAGTCTGGATCCAAGGGTTGTTACTTCAGCTACTTTCTATTGTCATCATGCTGCCTTTTATTATTGCGTTCTATGTCCCCTATTTCAGTGTTATGCTAAATCAGGACACAAACGCATTGATGAATACCAATGCGTTAAATGAAGCTCTTTTTGAAGAGTATGGGCTTTATCTAATTTTGGTATATGTAGTTCTTATTTTTTTTAGTATCGCATCCTCAATTTTATATTTAGGGTTTTATAGAATAGTAAGAGAAAGGGATCTTGGAAATTCGACGGATGTTTCGGATTTCTTTTACTTTTTTAAAGGGTCAATTCTTGGCAAAGCGATCGTCCTTTTATTGGCGTACATGGGGATTGCGGTTTTAGCAGCTTTACTTTGTGTTTTCCCGTTGGTATATGCAATTATCCCACTCATGTTTATGTTGCCGGTATTCGTATATAACTCGCATTTATCGACTTCAGAAATTATTAAAATAGCATTTGCACTCGGAAACAAAAAATGGGGTATTACTTTTCTAACAATGATGTTGAATATGATTTTGTTTTATGTAATTAGTATAGTCAGTTGTGGCTTAGGAACCATTGTTTTTAGTTGTTTTTTATACCTCCCTCAGTATATAATTTATAAAAAAGTAATTGGATTTGAAATTCCTGAATCAACACCGCAATCGCTTGATTCATAAGATTTAAATTCAAATAAATACTAATCAAAAACGACTGCAATTTGCAGTCGTTTTTTTATTTGTCGAAGAAATAAAAGAAAGAAATAAAAAAAATCCTCTACATTTGTACCTCTCTAAAAATAAGATATGGCTAAGAATTTAGTGATTGTTGAGTCACCTGCAAAGGCAAAAACTATAGAAAAATTTCTAGGAAAAGATTTTAAGGTTGAGTCCAGTTTTGGGCACATCGCGGATTTACCTTCCAAAGAATTAGGAGTAGATGTCGAAGGAAATTTCAAACCAAAATATGAAGTTTCTTCTGATAAAAAAACAGTAGTCAGCAAATTAAAAGCGGCGGCCAAAAAAGCAGAAATAGTCTGGTTGGCAAGTGATGAAGATAGAGAAGGAGAAGCTATTGCATGGCATCTAGCAGAAACCCTAAAACTAGATAAATCGAAGACCAAACGAATTGTCTTCCATGAAATTACTAAAACAGCAATAGAAAAAGCGGTTAAAAACCCACGAGGGATTGATTATAACTTAGTAGATGCCCAACAAGCTCGACGCGTATTAGACCGTATAGTAGGTTATGAATTATCGCCTGTTTTATGGCGAAAGGTTAAAGGCGGACTTTCAGCTGGTCGTGTACAATCGGTATCTGTTCGTTTAATTGTAGAACGCGAACGTGATATACAAAAATTTAACTCTGAAGCGACTTTCAGAATTGATGCAGAATTTACAACGGCCAAGGGTCAAGTTTTTAAAGCCAAACTTCCAAAAGCATTTGACAGCGAAGCTGCTGCAAAAGCGTTTTTAGACAAAAACAAAGAGGCCTCTTTTTCAGTGTCAAGCCTTGAAAAAAAACCTGCAAAAAAATCACCAGCACCACCATTTACGACCTCTACACTACAACAAGAAGCGTCGAGAAAATTATATTTTTCGGTTAGTAAAACCATGAATATGGCCCAGCGACTCTATGAAGCGGGTCTAATAACATACATGAGAACGGATAGTGTAAACCTGTCTCAAGAAGCCCGTAATACTGCAGCTCAAGAAATTTCGTCTTCTTTTGGCGATACGTATAGCAAACCTCGAAATTTTAAAGGCAAAGCAAAAGGGGCCCAGGAAGCACATGAGGCGATTCGTCCAACCAATTTCTCAACCCATTCTGTTCATATTGAGCGCGATCAAGCGCGATTATATGATTTGATATGGAAACGTGCTATTGCATCTCAAATGAGTGATGCGCAATTGGAACGTACCAACGTAAAAATCAATACACCAAATCATAACGAAACATTTACCGCCAATGGTGAGGTGATTAAATTTGATGGATTTTTAAAAGTATACCTTGAAGGAACTGACGAAGAAAATTTAGAACAAGAAGGCATGTTGCCAGCAATGACTCTAAATGAAGCTTTAAATAATAATTATATCACAGCAACCGAACGTTTTTCGAGACCACCATACAGGTACACCGAAGCATCTTTGGTAAAAAAATTAGAAGAGTTAGGTATTGGAAGACCGTCAACCTATGCCCCTACAATTTCTACGATTCAGAATAGAAAATATGTTGAAAAAGGAGCTGTAGATGGTGCAGAGCGTAGCTATGCTTTATGGACATTGTCTAATGGAGAATTGACGGGAAAAAAATTAACTGAAAAATTTGGTTCCGATAAAGGAAAACTAGTACCTACAGATATCGGAATGATTGTTACTGACTTTTTAGTAAATCATTTTGAAGCTATATTGGATTATAATTTTACGGCCAAAGTAGAAGCAGATTTTGATTTAATTGCTAGCGGAAAAGAAGATTGGACTAAAATGATGAAATCATTTTATAAAGATTTTCATCCTCAAGTTGAAAATGTCAGTCAAAATGCAGAGCGTGAATCTGGAGAGCGAATCTTAGGAAAAGATCCAAAATCGGGTCGTCAACTAAGTGTTCGTTTAGGTAAATTTGGGCCAATCGTTCAAATAGGAAAAGCAGATGAAGAAGAAAAGCAAATATTTGCAAGTGTGCCCCCAAATTTTCAATTGTCAGCGATCACATTTGACGAAGCCTTAGAATTATTTAAACTTCCAAAGGATTTAGGAGAATATAAAGGCGAAGACCTTATTGTAAATAATGGCCGTTTTGGGCCTTATATTAAATTTGGCGATAAATTTATATCCCTATCTAAAGGAATGGATCCAATGCGTGTTGAGATGGAAGATGCGATTGAACTTATAAAAGAAAAAGAAGCAGCGGATGCCCCTATATATGAATATGATGGCCTGCCAGTTCAAAAAGGTAAAGGGCGTTTTGGACCATTTATCAAATGGAATAATATGTTTATCAATGTCAATAAAAAATACGACTGGGATAACCTTTCTGATACTGATATTGAAACCTTAATCAAGGATAAAATTCAAAAAGAAATAGACAAACTTATCCATGATTGGGAAGAAGACGGAATTCGTGTTGAGAAAGCACGATGGGGTCGTCACAACATCATTCAAGGAAAAACTAAAATTGAACTTCCCAAAACCGTAGATGCTTCTAAGCTTACGCTAGAAGAAGTTAAAGGCATTATAGCCAAAAATGCACCTAAGAAAAAAACACGTGCTAAAAAGAAATAACAGATGGACTATAGTTTTCTTACTCCTGTTCAAGAACGGCTTGTGGATCAATTGGAACTGCAGCACAGCCAGACTATAGGTAAAAAACTAAGCATTCATACTGCCGACTTTGAGCCCAATTTAGAGGGAGTGAAAATAGCGATTCTCGGAGTTTTAGAGTCCAGAAATTCAGTGGATTATATTGGAGAAGAATTCCAGCTTACTGAAATTCGAAAAGCATTTTACAAACTATTTCCAGGGAATTGGACACATGAAATAGCGGATATCGGGGACATTCAAAGCGGTAAGACCGTTGAGGACACCTATTTTGCATTAACCGAGGTTGTTTCGAGTCTAATTAAATTGAATGTAATTCCACTAATTATAGGGGGCAGTCAAGATTTAACCTATGCCAACTACCGAGCTTATGATAAAATTAGCTCTATGATCAATATTGTTAATATTGATAAAAGCTTCGATTTAGGAGATTCTAGTAAGCCAATCACTAATGGCAGTTATCTAGGAAAAATTATTCTAGAACAACCTTATAATTTGTTTAATTATACTGCTCTTGGATTTCAAACGTACTTTAATTCTCAAGAAGAGATTGATTTAATGGAGAAACTCTACTTCGAATCCTACCGACTAGGAGAGATTACAGCCTCAATTCGTGCCGTAGAGCCCGTTTTAAGAGATGCAGATGTTGTAACCTTAGATCTTAATTCTGTTCAATCTTCAGAAGTAAGTATTAAGCAAAAATATTCACCAAATGGCTTTAATGGTCGCGAAATTTGTGCGATATCCAGATATGCAGGTATTAGTAATAAAGTCACTTCTTTTGGAGTTTATGAATACAGTCCCTCTCTTGATGATGAGGCCACGTCCATGCTTGTGGCTCAGATTATGTGGTATTTTATCGAAGGCGTTAATTGTAGGGTTAAAGACGATGATTTTAAGGATTTAAGTAGTTATTTAAAATTTACGGTTCTTGTAGAATCCGAAGAATTAGTATTTTTTAAGAGTAAAAAAACAGGGAGATGGTGGATTGAGATCCCTTTTTTGGAGTACTCAAATACTAAACTGAAACAACATCCGTTATTAGCCTGTACTCATGAAGATTACGTGGGTGCTACTAAGGGTATAGTACCAGAGCGTTGGTATAAGGCATATAAGAAAAATTAAATTTAGATAACATCAAATTGTTTATCTGTTATTTATTGTGATTCAACACAGAAAAAGTTGTTTTTTAATAAATATATAGATAAGTTTACAACTTGAATTTTTTTGGAGATTATTTCTTGAATTTATTTATTTATGAAAAAAATAGTATTAATAACACTCGTTTTAGGTTTTATGACCAGTTGTGGGTCAAAAGACAAAGGTGAATTAGTGGGGGTAAAAGGTAAAAAATGGCACCCTGAAAAGCCTTATGGAATGACCCTTATACCAGGCGGAGCCTTTGTGATGGGAAAATCTGATGACGATATTGCGGATGTACAAGACGCTCCAACAAGAACAGTTTCTGTGCGTTCATTTTATATGGATGAAACAGAAATCACCAACAGCGAGTACCGACAATTCGTATATTGGGTAAGAGACTCTATCCTAAGAGAACAACTTGCTGAAATGGCAGATTTGGAAGGCAAAACTACTGATGACGAAGGCATTGGAGCCTATGCTTATCTCTCTACCGAAGAAGATGACCTTACTCCCTACGAGAAATACATGATTGATACTTACGGAGACGAGCAACGTAAGATTAACAAAGATGTCGACCTTGTTTTTGAAACGGAAGACTATCCAGATGAATTATATTCTGAAGTTTTTGATAATTTATATCTGCCTTTGGAAGAATCTTATAACGGTCAACGAACTTGGGACTGGGATCAATTTAAGTTTGAGTACACGTATATGGACATTGAAGAAGCTGCTAAATACCATGGCGTTCCAGGAGTTAAGCGAAGCGACTTTATTTATAAAGAACCTGTTTTAGTATATCCAGACACTACAGTTTGGGTTCGTGATTTTGAGTATTCTTACAACGAACCAATGCATAATGATTATTTCTGGCACCAAGCCTACGGAGACTATCCCGTGGTTGGGATCACTTGGAAACAAGCCAAAGCATTTTGCCAATGGCGAACTCTAGTTAAAAATATTTATAAGAAAGAAAAGGGTCAACAATATATTAATTCATTTCGTTTGCCCTCTGAGGCAGAGTGGGAATATGCTGCTCGTGGCGGATTAGAAGGCGCGACATATCCGTGGGGAGGGCCTTATACCAAAAATGATCGTGGCTGTTTTATGGCCAATTTCAAACCTTTGAGAGGAAACTATGCTGCCGATCAAGCCCTGTATACTGTAGAAGCAGATGCCTATGAGCCAAACGACTACAATCTTTATAATATGGCTGGAAACGTCTCGGAGTGGGTATTGTCTACCTATGACCCAGGATCTTATGAATATTCATCTTCAATTAATCCGAGTGTAAATGATGTTGATAACGAACGTAAAGTTATTCGTGGCGGATCTTGGAAAGATGTGGCCTATTTTTTACAAGTAAGTTCAAGAGATTACGAGTATGCTGATTCTGCTCGAAGTTATATCGGGTTCCGTACCGTTCAAGATTATATGGGAACAGACGTTACTGCAAACGCAGCAACTAATTAATGACTAAACAACAAAGTAAATATTAACCAACAAAATACTATTTAAATTAACTATTATGGCAAAGGAAGGAAAAATTACGATTACAAATATGGTCTACGGACTTGGAGCAGCAATTGTTATTGTTGGCGCACTTTTTAAAATACAACACTGGCCTTACGCATCTGCAATTTTAACTGCAGGTATGATTGTTGAAGCATTGGTTTTCACATGGTCTGCATTTGAAAAACAAACTGATGATCTAGATTGGACTTTGGCTTATCCCGAACTATCAGGAGGAGCTGCCTCATCAAAATCAAAATCAAACGCTGCAAGCCAAGAATCTGCAGAGGGTTTACTTACCAAAAAATTAGACAGTTTATTAAAAGAAGCTAAAATTGATGGCGCCTTAGTCACAAGTTTAGGAGATAGCATTAGAGATTTAAACTCTGCCGCAGTTAGTATGGGTGGATCTGCAGGTGCATCTGAGAAATACAACGATCAAATGGCACAAGCTGCTGCGCAGATGGAGTCTATAAACAGTCTTTATAAAGCACAACTAGATAGTGCGAGTCGTCAATCTGAAATCAATCAAGAGTCTATAGAAAACGCAACTAAACTCAAAGAGCAAATGGAATCGTTAGCGTCTAACTTATCTTCATTAAATGGAGTCTATGGGGGCATGTTATCTGCAATGAACAAAAATTAATTAGTTTTAAACTAATAGTCAATTAACTAATCTTAAAACTAATTAAAAATGGCAGGAGGAAAAGCATCCGCAAGGCAGAAAATGATTAATTTGATGTATCTGGTTTTCATCGCAATGATGGCTATGAATATGTCAAAGGAAGTCTTATCCGCCTTTGGACTAATGGAAACAAAATTTGCGGAATCAAATACAGCAACGACCGAATCTAACGGTGCGTTATTAGCGGATTTGATTACAAAAGCAGAAGAAAAGCCTGAGGAATTTGCAGTTGCTGCAAATAAAGCTCAGCAAGTGAACGCAATATCTGATCGATTTTTCAACTATATTGAAACTATAAAAGTTGATTTATTAGCTACAGGAAAATATACTATTGATCCAGATACGGGAAATTTACCATTTGAAGCAATGGATAAAACCGATATTTTAGACGAAAAATGGTTTACTGGAGACCGTCTTACAAAAGACGCTCAAAAAGTCATGTCTGAAATCAATAAATACAAAGAAGATATCAAAGCCGTTCTAGGATCTGATGTCAAGTACAGAAAAGCTATCGAGAGTTTTGATCGTCGATTCAATACCGATCCAGTAGTAAACAAAGACGGAAAGAAAATTGGATGGTTAGATTATAACTACCAAGGGTTTCCAGCAATTGCGTCTTATACAAAATTAACAGCACTTCAAAATGATGTTAAAGTTACGGAGTCTAGCATGTTTAATCTCTTTTTAGGAAACACATTAACTGAAGCGATTACCTTAAAAAATTACCAAGCTATTGTATTGGCTGATAAATCGGCATTTTTTGCAGGTGAAAAATTTCAAGGGCGTGTAGTTTTAGGGAAATATGCAAATGTAACCCCAACAAAACTTATGGTTCAAGGCCAAGAAATTGACCTTACTAACGCCATAGATTCTACAGGAGCTGCAAGTCTTAACTTCAATGTAGGAAATGTTGGAGAACATGATATTGATGGGAAGTTCACGTTTTTGGAAGATGGAAAACCTTTAGATATTCCTATTATCGGAAACTATGTTGTTGTTCCTCGTCCAAAAGATGCATCTATTGCTGCGGACAAGATGAACGTCTTATACAGAGGTCTTGAAAATCCATTAACAATTTCTATCTCAGGAGTTCCTGATAATAAAGTTAGTGTTTCTGGAACTGGAATTAAAAAAGTACGAGATGGAAAATACTTAGTAGTCCCTTCAACAGGAACAACTACGAGTATAACCGCAACAGCGACTTTGGATGATGGTTCAAAAATCAGTTCTTCAAAACAGTTCAGAATCAAAAACATTCCATCACCAAAAGGAAAAATATCTGGTAAAACAGGTTCTGTTAGACTTAATAAAAGAGACGTAACAACCTCTAAGATATTAGCTTCTTTTGACGGATTTGTTTATGATTTAAATCCAAATGTATATTCATTTGACTTAACAATTTCTGGACAAACTCCAGTCTCAATTTCTGGAAATAGACTTGATGCTAGAGCGAAAGCAGCCGTTAACTCGGCCCCAAGAAAATCTACAATCACAATTGATAATATTAGAGTAAGAGTTCAAGGTGTTTCTGTACAAATTCCAGAAGCTGACCCTATTATTATTAAATTGACAAATTAAAAATAAAATGAAACAGTTACTTTTATTAGTTCTCATCGTTCCAGTATTTGCTTTCGGACAATATAATGTCCTTAATGCTAAAACACCGGAGCAAATTGGCGTAATGACCGAAGAGGAAATGGCTTTGAATAACAACGATCCATTGCCTTATGCGTATGTGAATGAAAGAGATGTGTTGTATTCAAAAACTATTTGGGAATTGATTGATTTAAATGAACGTGTAAATTTCCCTTTATACTTTCCTTCTGATACGACTTTGGTTCGCGTTGAACGTCGTCCTTTGATCCATTACATTATGATTAATGCGATGAATCAAACAATTCCATTTGTCTACAAAAAAGACAATCTTAAAAATAAACTGTCTTTAGACGAATTAAAAGCATCTTTAAAGTATCAAAAAATTAAAGATGGTAAAGACGAGAATATTGGACTAGATCGTATTATTAATGAAGCGGGAACAAAAAAAGATTTTCTTCTTAAGTATAATGTGGATTTAGGGGAATATGCCGGTATCGATGAATCGCAAATGAATGATGAAGATTTTTCTCGATTTGAAAATGAAATGGACCGTCTAATTTTTGCTAATAACTTACTTCAACCAGAAGAGTACTCGGAAGAAGAATTTAATTATGCAGATGTAGTTCAATATAAAATTAAAGGCATTTGGTATTTTGACAAACGTCAAGCCGAACTGAAGTATAGACCTATTGCAATCGCACCAGTGGCGCAAACACCACGATCAAAATCGGATATGAAAGATAATCCCGACTTAGAACCGGTGAATGTCGAACTTTTTTGGGTGTTTTATCCAGATATGAGAGACATATTAAACAAAGCTAATGCGTTTAATGAGTCCAACACCTCAAAGCCTATCAATTTTGATCATCTAATTAACTCGCGACGTTTTTCGGCTTTCATTTACAAAGAGGATAATGTTTTTCAAGATCGAAGCTTAAAAGATTACATTTCTGAAAATGCATTGATGCAACTCTTAGAGTCTGAACGCATCAAAGAAAAAATCAGAAACAAGGAACAAGACATGTGGAGTTATTAATTCACAATCATAACACTATAACAAAACGCTTATCATATTGATAAGCGTTTTGTATTTTTATACCTTTGTAAAATGAACTATGATTACATCATTGTAGGGTCGGGTTTAGCAAGTATAATGTTTGCCGAGCAATTACGTCATCACCATAAATCATTTATCGTCATCAGTAACCGTTCCCAGCAAGCTTCGGTCGTTGCGAGTGGACTATATAACCCCGTTGTTTTAAAGCGCTTTACAGCCACTTGGAACGCTGCCGCCCACTTGGAGTCAGCAATCCCTAAGTACTCCGAATTGGAGCAGCTATTAGGTCTTAAGCTCGATCATGTGCTTCCAATACATCGGGTATTTAATTCGGTTAAAGAACAAAACAATTGGTTTATGGCATGTGATAAACCCTTACTCACCAATTTTCTCAATCCGAACATAATTAGCAATACCAATTCAGCCGTCAAAGCGCCCTTTGGTTTAGGTGCAGTGAATCTCACAGGACGTATCGACACCCAATTGCTAATAGAATCCTATCGCGAATTTCTGTCTGAAAAAAATCAATTTAAAGAAGAAACATTTGATTATAATATTTTAGATGACAAAGATCAAGGCGTAAGTTATGGCGCCATCACAGCTCAACACATTGTGTTTACAGAGGGCTATGGCGTTTATAAAAATCCGTATTTTAAATCCTTACCACTAGAAGGTACAAAGGGGGAGTTGATTACGATTCATGCACCAACCCTCAAATTGGACGCCATTTTGAAATCCAGCATATTTGTGATTCCAATGGAGGAGGACCTTTACCTTGTAGGGTCTACCTATGAATGGACCGACAAAACAAATGAACCAACACAAAAAGCAAAAGTTGAGCTCCAAGAAAAATTAGAACGGCTCATTGATTGTGACTATGAAATCGTAGATCAACGAGCAGGTATTCGTCCCACTGTGGTCGATCGCCGTCCGCTAGTCGGGCAACATCCAATTCATAAAAGCATGTATGTTTTAAATGGACTTGGAACACGCGGGGTTCTAGTCGCGCCAGCTATGGCAAAAGCGCTATACGATTCTATAGAAAAAGACACCCCACTTCCAGAAGACATCGATATTAACCGTTTTGAGGCTGCTTTTTCTTAGCTAATTCAGCATCATAGCTCATAAAAAGATTGATCCAGATATTTCGTGAGAGCCGCATGATAATAGGCATAAACCCAATAAGGGTACAGACAATGGCTATAAACGAAAGGACTAAGGATGTTTCAAAAATGATGAACGTAAGGATAAACGCAACCATAGAAAATCCAATCCCAACCCCATAACTGACATACATTGAGCCATAAAAAAAAGAGGGTTCAATTTTATATTTCGTTTGACAGTGTCCACAACGTTCGTGCATTTTTAAGGTTTGGGAAAGCTGATAGGCATTGCGGGTTTTATACATTAATTCATGATGACATTTTGGACATTTCCCTGCTAAAATACTATACAGCTTATTTCCTTTTTTTAATATCATAATTCCCTATTTTTGCAACTTGTTAAGAAAAGCTAAACTATTTATAATTATTCCCTTTTACAATTTTTAAATGTTAAACATCCATAAATTATCTGTATCATTTCAAGGCGATTATTTATTTGAAAATATTTCCTTTCGACTTCGTGCTGGCGATCGTGTAGGGCTAATTGGAAAAAATGGTGCTGGAAAATCAACACTGTTAAAATTACTCTCAGGTGAACTGGAATATACCGAAGGCCAAGTTGCTCAAGAAAAAAAAGATCTCAAAATCGGATTTCTTAAACAAGATATCGATTTTGTTTTAGGGCGTACCATACTAGAAGAAGCCTATCAAGCTTTTGTGGAAATCAAAGCCTTAGAGCTTCAGCTCGAAGAAATCAATACGCAATTGGCGGAGCGCACGGATTATGAAAGTCAAGGTTATCACGATTTGATGGTTGGGCTCAATGAAGTTCAGGAACAATATGAAATTCTTGGAGGCTACAACTACCAAGGCGATACCGAAAAAATATTAATCGGTCTGGGGTTCAAACGCGAAGATTTCGACAAGCTAACCGATACCTTTTCAGGAGGATGGCGCATGCGAATCGAGCTGGCAAAACTATTATTGCAAACCAATGATATTTTACTGTTAGATGAGCCCACCAACCACTTGGATATCGAATCTATTATATGGTTAGAGCAGTTCCTGAATAACTATTCTGGGGCCGTAGTGATCGTGTCGCATGATAAGATGTTTTTGGATAATGTCACTAACCGAACGATTGAAATTGTATTGGGTAAAATATACGATTATCCACGCGCATATACGAAATATCTCGTCTTGCGAGAAGAGCAGAAAACATTACAATTAGCCTCTCAAAAAAATCAACAAAAGCAGATTGAACAAACAGAGAAGTTGATTGAAAAATTCAGAGCTAAAGCGTCTAAAGCCACCATGGCGCAATCGCTAATTAAAAAACTGGACAAGATTGAGCGAATTGAGGTTGATGAAGATGATAATAGTGTGATGACGCTCAAATTCCCAGTTTCTACAACACCCGGAAAAGTAGTGGTGGAAGCCACACAGATTTCTAAAGAATACAGCGATTTGAAAGTGCTTCAAAACATCGATTTAATGGTAGATCGTGGGAGTAAAATTGCTTTTGTAGGTCAAAATGGTCAGGGAAAATCCACACTAGCTAAAATTATTGTGGGCGATTTAGAAGCTGAGGGTGATGTGAAGCTAGGCCATAATGTTCAGATTGGGTATTTTGCACAAAATCAAGCGGAGTATTTGGATGGGAGTAAAACCGTTTTAGATACGATGATTGATGCCGCCAATGAAACCAACCGTTCTAAAGTACGTGATATTTTAGGCTCCTTTTTGTTTAGAGGGGATGCTGCCGAAAAGTATGTGAAAGTGCTTTCGGGGGGGGAGCGTAACCGACTTGCCTTAGCAAAACTATTGCTTCAACCCTTAAATGTGCTCATTATGGATGAGCCTACGAATCACTTGGATATCAAATCTAAAAACGTGCTAAAAACAGCGCTTCAACAATTTGAAGGGACCCTAATTTTAGTATCCCATGATCGGGATTTTTTACAAGGACTGACCTCGACAGTCTATGAATTTAAAGATCAACAACTCAAACAATATTTGGGAGATATCGATTTTTATTTAGAACAACGTCAGGTAGAAAACTTGCGGGAAGTTGAAAAACGCACCCAAATTAAAACCCCTCAAAAAACAGTAGCACCCAAACAATCCTACGAAGAGCAAAAGCAACTCAAGTCGTTGAATAACCGCTTGAGTAAAGCCGAAGCTTCGATCGCTAATTTGGAGCGTGATATCAAAAAAATTGATGTAGAACTGGAGCTCAATTACGATCAAACCGTGGCCAAGCCTGGTTTTTTTGAAAGTTATCAAGCAAAAAAAGACCAACTCGATCAATTAATGTCGGATTGGGAGAAGATTACAGAAGCCATTGAAACCCTAGGATAATGGAAGAACATTTCTATCAATGCCCCCATTGTTGGGAAGAGGTCTCAATTTTAATTGATTTTTCTCAAACGAAACAAAATTACATTGAGGATTGCGAAGTATGCTGCAATCCTATACAGTTCAACATTAGTATTTTAGACCACAACCTGAATTCTTTCGAAGCAAATAG
>JABAYZ010000219.1:0-4819 GCA_018608735.1 Flavobacteriaceae bacterium
GCAAACCTATATCAAAATGGGGAAGTATAAGAATATCTGGAATTATATTAGTTAGACTATTTAATTGGATCCTAGAAATAAACCTTTTAAAACTAATTTTAACTTATTTCACAGTTAAAAAAACATCACTAAGTATTTGAAGATCTTTCATCACCAGTTTAAAATCAGCTTCAAAAAGGGAGTAAAATGCTCTCAATTCTTCACCAGCGGAATCCATTCCTGATCTGTTTTTTGTGCGTCGATTCATGCCTGCCAAGACACGATCAATGCCTTCAAGATCGGCATAGATTAAAAGCCAATTGCCTTCTATCATAATGGGTACCATTTTTTGAATATTGTCGGGGAGTATCTGGAAATTATCGCGCAATAAGGTATAAAATGATTGAATATAGTCCTCTAAAGGAACATCTGAATATGACAACCAGTTTTTAGCTAAAAAATGATCATAAAAAATATCTACAATAATTCCTGAATAGTGGCCGTAGTTTTTGTGGAGGCGTTTGGTGCTTTGTCTAAAAGCGTGGTGGGCGTCCGTCATCGTATCTATTTGTCGGTGCAATAAGATTCCTTTTTGAATTTCGGGAGGATAGGTAGTGTATTTTGAGCCTTTAATACTGTCGGCAATAAAATTTCCAATCATAATATTGGGATCACCTCCAGAAAGAAAAATATGCGCCAAGTAATTCATAAGGCAATATTATGAATTCATTTTAATAAAATTGATTTGAAATCTTATATTTGTTTAAAAATAATTTTTCATGACATTAATTAAATCAATTTCTGGAATTCGAGGTACAATTGGCGGTACTGTTGGCGATAATCTAACACCAATAGACACGGTAAAATTTGCAGCAGCTTATGGCATGTGGATTAAAGAACAACGCGTTAAAGACAATTACCGTGTGGTGATTGGTAGAGATGCTAGAATTTCTGGGGCGATGGTGCAAAATTTGGTCATGAATACACTCATTGGTTTAGGAATTGATGTGATTGATTTAGACTTGTCAACAACACCAACTGTTGAAATTGCAGTGCCATTAGAACATGCCGATGGTGGTATTATTCTAACGGCAAGTCATAATCCAAAACAATGGAATGCCTTAAAATTATTGGATAAAAATGGTGAATTTTTAAATGCCGAGCATAGTCAACGTGTTTTAGATATTGCGGCTGCAGATGCAATGGAATTTTCTGATGTTGATGACTTAGGAGTCATTACTGAAAACCAAGCGTATTTTGATATTCACATAGATGAAGTATTAGATTTAGAATTTGTGAATGTAAAAGCCATTTCGGATTGCAAATTTAAAGTTGTGGTAGATGCGGTTAATTCAACAGGAGGGATTGCAATTCCACTACTTTTGGAGCGTTTAGGAGTCGAAACCGTCAAATTATACTGTGAGCCAAATGGACAGTTTCCACATAACCCAGAACCTTTAAAACAACATTTAACGGATTTGTCAGAGAAAGTCGTGTCTTCTAACGCGGATTTTGGTATTGCCGTTGATCCTGATGTGGATCGTTTGGCGTTTATGGATGAAAAAGGGCTAATGTTTGGAGAAGAATATACTCTTGTAGCTTGTGCCGATTATATTTTGAGTCAACGCTCAGGAAATACCGTAAGTAATTTAAGTTCTACACGGGCTTTAAGAGATGTTACCGAAAAACATGGCGGAACGTATACAGCGAGTGCCGTAGGAGAAGTGAATGTGGTCAATGCTATGAAAGCAACCAATGCGGTTATAGGGGGTGAAGGCAACGGCGGTATTATTTTTCCTGAATCGCATTATGGACGTGATGCCTTGGTAGGGGTGGCTTTGTTTTTGAGCTTATTAGCAGAGCGTAAAATAGCGGTCAGTGCATTGAGAGCGAGTTATCCTTCTTATTTTATGAGTAAGAAAAAAATTGACTTAAATGCTACTATTGATGTGGATGCCATTTTAGTTGCCATGGAAGCTAAGTATGCACATGAGAAAGTGTCTACAATCGATGGTGTTAAAATTGATTTTAAATTTGAATGGGTTCATTTACGAAAAAGTAATACCGAACCGATTATTCGTATTTATACAGAAGCTCCATCTCAAAATGAAGCAGATATTTTAGCAGATAAAATTATCGCAGAAATTAAAGCAGTTGCGGGAATTTAAATCGCTTTTTTATAATACTGAGCGTCATCAAGTAAGTTGTTGTAATACAACTCAATAGTTTCATCCTGAAGCTTTAGACTGGTAATACTTACGGTTTGTAGCCCTTTGTCTTTTTTTATAAACACATTATTATGTAGTGGTTGTGCTACTGTTTTGTGAAAATTGATAAGATCGTTCCACTGATTAAATTCATTTGAATGCAATTTAAACTGAGTTTTCAAATGCTGTCTTTTTTCCTCTTTGTAAAGCGTATTTGAACTCCAAATATGGGGAGTTGTTTCATCCAGTAATGTGTTTTTCAAAACGTTGCCATCCCAATGGAAATGTACAAGTTTTAGAGTTTCAGAAAAACTAACATTTACCAACTGAAAAGGTGCTATATGTTTTAAGCTCGATGACGATAAAATAGTATCATCACCAAGAAGTAAATTTATAGGCAATTTTCCACGACTTATTTTTTCAGTGGTGGTGGGTTGAACCCCTGTGGCATTGAGTACACAAAAAAGTTGTCTTTTTATGGAGTCTACTGCAAACCAAGTTCCCCCATGATCCATGTCTTTAGGGTAAATTAAAGGGGAGGGGTGGTCATAAAATTTTGGTTCTAGAGTAGGGCGTTGTTGTTTTTCATCTCTATTACTTGAAAAGATAAACCCCTCAACAGTTGGGAAAAAGCTTACGATGCACATTTATTGCGGTATATTTGTGTAGAAGAGGCTACTCCAAAATTACGATCTATAAGATGAATTAAATGCTGTTCCAAAAGCGCGATTTTAATAAGGCTTTGATGATGAACACAATGGTCCATACAGTAGATAAGTTCTCGGAAAAATGATGTTTGTACTCCATTATCATTTTCATTTTCTGAGCAAGTCGCCAAAATCAAAGGAGTATTGTCACGTTCTTCTAGTTGATCTAAGGTCGCTAACAAAGTATCAATAGTAGCAATACCACTACTAATATCTATCTCAAGTTGTTTATCTCTTTCACGGAGGTCATAATTTACGCTTTCCGTCTCTTTTTGCGATAAGCAACACAAATAAAATTCAATGATGTGTCTAAAATGTTCTCCAATAGATCCACCAAAGAGTGTTTTGTTTTCAAAGCAAAATGATTTGCTATCCAATTGGATAATTAAGTTTTTTAAGTCTTGTAAAACTTTTTTATGAGGTTGTATGTTCATGTATAGGAAATATGGGAGGATTTTTTTGTTAATACCTTTCGGGCCCCACCGATAAATTCAAATAGGGACGTTGTTTGACTTTGTTTATTTAGTTTGTGTTGACTAAGCTGATAAATGATGTGCATATGGCTGAAAATAGATTTGTAGGCATCCCATATTGAACAGCTCGGATCATAAATGTGAATAGGTTCTGAGTTCACACCATTAATTTCTAATATTTTTATACCTTCATTATTATTGAAGGCCTCCCAGTTTTGTATTTTTAAATCAATTCGACCATAATCAAATTCGGGGAGACTTTTTAAACAGTTTACAACCCAATTCAACATGGCTTGGGACTTTTGATCTCTAGCGTCTAAAAAAGTAGTGCCACGATTGTGGTTGCCTATAGGTTCAATAAGAAGTTCTTTTCCTTTAGGAATGATTTGATTCCATTCATTTTTGAACCGCTCTTGAAGAATAGATGTGCGATGGACTATCCGATGATTAGCTTTGACAAGCGTTTCTAACGTCCTTTTTCCGTCACCAGTAAGTTTGCAAAATTCTTTTTTACCCACTGAGGTTATTTGTGGATTCCCATCCGTATCCCAGTGAAACAAAATTCCAAGTTCAATAGGGTACTGTATGTATTCTTGAACTAAAATAGCTTGTTTTTTTGTAGCTAGGTAGTTTTCTAATTCATTTTGAGACGTTACAATTTCTACATCTTTTCCGCGCTCTCCCATATCGGGTTTTACAATTAAAGGAAAACTTAAATCCATCTCTATAAGTTGATTTTTTAAAGCTTCAATAGCTTCTAAATCAGAGATATATAGTGTTTTTGGTTTCCATACTGCAGGGATTTTTTTTAAATAATGGTGCTTAGAACTCAAGAATGCACCTCCAAATTTCATGCAAGGGTTTAACATCGAAAAGTACACCCAACGTCTTGATTTAAGCGCCAAATAAAAATAATAAAAATACGCTGGAAAATAAAAGACCCAATAAGGCCAAAATTCATAATGTGAAAATCGTTTCCAATTCATTATATATTCTTTTTAAATATCTCGTTCGATATTAATTGGCTGAACGAATATTTTTTATCCCTACAATACAGTAGGATAGAGATTATGCTACAAACCAATGCCGTAATTGCCATAATAAAAAGCTGACCATTATCCGATTGATCTTGCCATTTGACTACAATTCCTAAAGGTGTGAATAGGTGAGAGCCAATGGCGCCAAACATAAGGCCAATAGCGGCAAATAGCGCAATAATTTTTGTTTTTGAAACAAGTAGTGCTAAGCCGACTATAAGTTCGACACCCCCTAAAGCTAGTCTTCCCCAAGGTTCTACACCAAGGGTTGAAAAAATATGTACGGCTTCGGGGTGCCCGCTAAATTTAAAATATAGAGATTGTAATAAAATTACAGCAACAATAATTCGTAGTAAAAAAAATATTTTGGTTAACATCAAGTAGGATTTTAATTAATTAGCCATTTTTTCCAGTTT
>JABAYZ010000219.1:4829-11472 GCA_018608735.1 Flavobacteriaceae bacterium
TTGGTTGGCTTTTGTTTTGAGGGTTTTTGTTTTTTTGGACCACTTTTTTTTGGTATCTGTAAAAGATGTTTTGTAAAATAGATATAATTTTTTATTTTCAATACTGTAGGATTCAGGATTGATTTCTACTTTTTTACCATTATTGCCCATTGCATAAGCACACCAGCCGCCATACTCAGGGACATAGCATTCAGGAGCTTTCTCAAAAGTACTCTTATTGGCTTCGCTTGTGAATTGATAAATAGCATCTTTATACTCAACTTGAAAATTTGCGTTTCCAGGAGTAGGGGTATTATTAAAATATTCAACAACATCATAACCATTGACAGCAAGCTTGTTTTTGTCTAGGTTTTGTTGAGAAAATACAACATTTGAAAATGTAAAAAGGACACAAATAAATAGGAGTAATACGGAACTAGGTAGTTTTTTCATAATAGTAGGATTTGAGGAAACCTGTACAAATATAAGATTTTATTATTAAACCTAAGACTAGCAAATGATGTGCCAAAAGATAAATCTATTCGGTTTTTCTATGTTTCCATCGTTTATGAGTCCAAAGATAGTACTCAGGTTCATCATGAATTTGACCTTCTACAAGTTTTAAAAATGCATCGGTAATTTCATAATCCTTAAACTCATTTGGGTTTTCAGCTAAGGTGTGAAATGTTGTTTCATAATAGCCTCTTTTTATACGTTTTACAGCAAAGAAGACCACAGGCATGTCTAGTTGTTTTGCTAGTGCCTCCGCACCTGTATGCACAGGGACATTAATCCCCATAAATTTATTCCAATGCCGAGCTTTTTCTTTTTTAGGCGATTGATCAGAAGCAAAGCCATTCATGGATAGAATGCCATTTTTTTTGGCATCGTCAAGGACTGCAAATGTTTCTTTAGTTGTAATCAAATAACTATTATAGCGTGCTCTAATGGATTTGACTAACCGATCAAAATATTTATTTTGGAGTCGTTTGTATATCGCAAATCCGCGGTGACTCGTGTACGTTTGAAGTATAAAAATCCATTCCCAACTTCCATAATGTGCACACATCAAAACAATACTCTTATTTTTTTTTTCGAAATCCTTAATAAGATCTATGTTTTTAAAAGTAAACCTTTCTTGCATAGATTTACGAGAAATATGCATTGATTTGATAGATTCTAAAATCATATCACAAAAATGCTTATAGAATTTTTTTGTAATTCTCTTTACTTCTAAATCTGATTTTTTTGGGAATACAAGTTTAATGTTTTCTATAACCGTTTGCTTTCTGTAGCCAAAAATATTGTACATCAAAAGATACAAAAGGTCGGAAACTGTGTACAATAATCGAAAAGGGAGTATAGAAACCAACCACAAAATGGGGTAAATTAAAATGTACGCTAGTAGTTGCATTTAAAAAGATTAAATTTACATTCGCAAATATATAGTTTATTTAATATGTATCCCATATGAACATTAGTATTTATACCTTGATTATTATAGCTCTCAATGCTCTATGCTCTTTTAAAGGCTTTAAAGACCGCTCTTTTTTTGAAGCCTATAAATTTAATGTTGGCGGGATCAAACGTGGCGAACAACTTCGGATGCTAGTTTCTGGCTTTTTGCATGTAGATTTACAACATCTGTTGTTTAATATGATTACATTTTATTTTTTTGCAGATATCGTGATTGCCATTATTGGGCCTCTTTATTTCTTTATGATTTATTTTGGAAGTTTGATTTTTGGTAACCTTTTGTCCTATTATTTTCACAGTTCAGAATCCTACTATTCGGCAGTTGGTGCTAGTGGTGCGGTGACTGGAATTTTATATGCCGCAATTTTATTATACCCAGGCATGGAATTGTACCTTTATTTTATTCCGATACCAATACCGTCTTATATTATAGGCGTTGGCTATATGTTATACTCCATCTATGGCATGAAATCTCGAAATGGTAATATTGGTCATGACGCACATTTTGGAGGCGCTATAGGGGGTTATGTTCTTACCTTATTAATAGCACCTCAAGTTTTAGAAACTCATTTGTGGATGGTAATTGTATTGGCAATTCCAATTGTGATATTGTTTGTGATGCATAAAAACAATAAAATTTAGAACCGACTATTTCATGGAATTACTCCAATAATGCTTTAATTTTTGCCTCTAACTGCGCTCCTCTTAAACGCTTGGCAACAACAGTTCCGTTTTCATCCAAAATAAAAGTAGCCGGAATCGAATTCACCCCGTAGGCTTTTGCAATAGGGTCTTGCCAAAATTTCAAATTAGAAACGTTATACCAATTCAATTCATCTTTTTTTATGGCATTGAACCAATTTTCTTTTTGTACTTCTCTGTCTAAAGACACGCTAATTATTTCTAGTCCTTTAGAATGATATTTTTTGTAAAGTTTAACAAGATTAGGGTTTTCTATGCGGCAAGGTTTACACCAAGAGGCCCAAAAATCAATGATGATTACTTTTCCTTTGATATCATTTAAAGAAATAATTTCTCCTTCAGGATTAAAAGCAGAAAAATTTGGCGCTTTCACACCAACTTTTACTATATTTTTGTTGGGACTTCTTTCAATTCTTTGCTGAATTATATTTGAAATACGTTCATTTGATTTGTTTTTAGTTTTGACATATTCTTTGATGTTTTTATAGCCTTTATATGCCAACTCATAATCAAATTGTTTTTGGGCAGTTATATTATTTAATAACAATAATGATAAATCAGTTTCAGGATGAGCATAAACAAAATCATACATGAAATTTTTGATCCTAAGATTTAAAGAATCCTTTTGTTTTTGAAGTGATTTTACGCGATCAATATCCCCTTTAGAATCTCGTAACTCAGAATTTATATTACCAAAATTGATTTTGTTTAGTAAAGCTTGTTGTTTATAGATTTTAAAAATATCATTATTAATTGTACCTCCAATGTTTGATTTATGAATACTGTCTTTATAGACCTCCACATTAATGCTCCCAGCTTCTAGGACGATAGAGGTTTGCCCCTTTACGCCATCAATAGTCAAAATACGCATTTCGGCTCCATCTATAAAACCTTTAAATGTAAATGCACTATTAAAAACGATTGCTGTATCTGTTTTAGTTCTAGACTTGTTACTTTCAGATTTTATCAAATAGGCTCTCAAACCATCATAAACGCCTTCAGCTTTTACGTTTACCTCAAAGTGACCCTCAGGAAGTGAAGTAGAAGAAGTACAGCTAATTAATAGTACTGATATAATTACGGCAATGAGTTTGGTTTTCATTTGAAATGATTTTTGAATACCTACAAAAATAAATTAAAATTTTTACTTCCACTGTTTAAACTAATATTAATACTTTTGTAAAAAATATATCCATTGTATCAAAATGACACCATCATAGCTTTAGCGACCCCATCTGGGGCTGGGGCAGTAGCTATTGTTAGACTTTCTGGACCAGAATCGATTGCAATGGTGGACAGATTATTTAAATCGATACATGCTAAAAAGCTATCAACTCAAAAAACACATACGATACATTTAGGTCACATTGTGGAAGATTCGAGGGTTTTGGACGAAGTTCTTGTATCTGTTTTTAAAAATCCACAATCCTATACAGGAGAGGATGTCGTTGAAATTTCCTGTCATGGAAGTTCCTATATACAACAAGAAATTATACAACTGTTTGTTCGTCATGGCGCTCGTATTGCAAATCCAGGAGAGTTTACCCTACGTGCATTCCTTAATGCCAAGCTCGATTTAAGTCAAGCAGAAGCTGTTGCCGACCTGATTGCTAGTGATAATAAAGCCTCCCATCAAATTGCGATGCAACAAATGCGTGGAGGATTTAGTAATGAAATAAAGGCCTTACGCGACGAATTGCTAAATTTTGCTTCACTGATTGAATTGGAACTCGATTTTTCTGAAGAAGATGTAGAATTCGCCGATCGTAAACAATTTGAAGATTTACTACAACGCATTATTAAAGTTTTAAAACACCTGATTGACTCTTTTTCTACAGGAAATGTGATAAAAAATGGAATTCCAATTTCAATTATCGGTGCCCCAAATGTGGGGAAATCTACGCTTCTAAATGCACTGTTAAACGAAGATAAAGCCATAGTAAGCGCTATTGCAGGGACAACACGTGATGCTATTGAGGATGAAATAACTATTGAAGGTATTAAGTTCCGTTTCATTGATACCGCTGGGATTCGAACCACAGAGGATACCATTGAAAGTATTGGAATTAAAAAAACATTTGAAAAAATCACACAATCGCAAGTCGTTTTATACCTCTTGGATGCGGCAAAAGTGAACCAAAAAACAATTGCGGTTTTTAATTCTGATATCCGTAAAATTCAAGAACAATATCCCGACAAACAATTAATTGTGGTGGCTAATAAAATGGATGAAGCGGATAAAGTTTTAATTAAAAATTCGTTTGTATATCCACACACCCTTTTCACTTCTGCTAAAAGTGGTCTAGGAATTGACACTCTAAAATCAAAGCTTTTAGAATTTGTAAATACTGGCGCTTTACGTAATAATGATACGATCATCACCAACTCTAGACATTACGATTCGCTTTTGAAAGCACTAGCCGATGTACAAAAGGTACAACAGGGTATGGATGGTAAATTATCTGGAGATTTATTGGCAATAGACATTCGTCAAGCCCTATATCATTTTGGTGAAATCACTGGAGAAATCACAAGTGATGACCTGTTAGGTAATATCTTTGCCAATTTCTGTATTGGAAAGTAAATTAAGATCCCTGCATTAGAGTTTTAAAAATTTGTTATAAATCAGAATAATCATTCAATTGACGAGATTCCCTATCAAACTGTGGTTATCTTTGCACAAAATTATATTATGTCAAAATCGTTTTCAGATTTAGGAGTTAACGCGCTATTACAACAAGGTCTGGAGGATCTAAAAATTTCTGTACCTACAGATATTCAAGAGAAAACCATTCCATTGGTTTTCAATCAAACCGAGGATATTGTTGGTTTGGCAAAAACTGGAAGTGGAAAAACAGCAGCATTTGGAATTCCTTTATTGCAGTTAATTGACATCGAAAGTACAACTTTACAGCTTTTGATTTTAGCACCCACACGAGAATTAGGCCAACAAATTCACACTAATTTGACGTCCTACGCTGCCCATTGTCCTGAAATTTCTATCGCCGCCGTTTGTGGAGGTATCCCTATAAAACCTCAAATAGAACGTTTAAAAACACCAACACATATTGTTGTTGCGACTCCTGGACGTTTAGTGGATTTGGCAAGTCGAGGAGCAATAAACCTAAAACACCTCACACATTTAGTATTGGATGAAGCTGATGAAATGGTCAGTGCTTTGAAACAAGATTTAGATCTTATAATTAAACAAATTCCAAAAACACGGCGAACACTGTTGTTTACCGCAACACTTTCAGGCGCAATAAAACAACTGGTTCAAAATTACATGTCCAAACATGTCATGCAACTAGAAGCCGATATGACAACCGTTGGTCATCAAGGCATAGACCATCAGTATATGGTTGTAGAGCCTATTGAAAAATTGAATGTTTTAATGCATTTTTTAAGTTCAAAAGAAGGACAACGCGGTATTATTTTTTGTAAAACAAAAGCGGCAGTTAATAAATTAGCAAAAAACTTAGCGATTCATAAATTCTCATCAGGAGCATTGCATGGGAGCTTGTCTCAAGGCATTCGTGATCGAATTATGGGTCAATTTAGAGAAGGCCATATTGATATTTTGGTAGCCACTGATTTAGCCGCTCGTGGTATTGATGTTAAAGAAGTGTCGTATGTTATCAATTACCACCTTCCTGATACTTTTGAAGCCTATGTGCACCGAAGTGGTCGTACAGCAAGAGCAGGAGCAAAGGGGCTATCCCTAAGCATATTACAAGAAGAAGAAGTTCAAGACCTTCCAGAATTTGAAAATGAATTAGGAATTGTTTTTAGTAAATTCAAAAAAGCAGATGCCCAAAGTATCGAAGAAAATAATGGATTGTTATGGGCCAAAAAAATATTTAAAACCAAACCAAATCGTACGATTTCAGATCAATTCAGAGAAAATATAAGTACTGTTTTTCACCATCTCACAAAGGAAGAGTTGATAGAAAAAGTATTGGCAAATTATTTGGCACAAAACGCTACAGCGCATCAAAAAAATGAGGTTTTAAAACACCCAAAAACGAAGTAATTATTATGGCAAATACAATTAAAGACCAACAGGATATTTTAGCAAAATTAAATATTCATGTATTAAATCCAATGCAGGAGGAAGCAATTGCAGTAATTGAGAAGACCACAAACACGGTATTGTTATCGCCTACAGGAACAGGGAAAACACTGGCGTTTTTATTACCAATCATCAAAATCCTCGATCCTGATTGTAAAGATGTACAAGCTTTAATTATTGTGCCCTCACGTGAATTGGCCATACAAATAGAACAAGTAGTTCGCAGTATGGGTTCTGGTTTTAAAGTAAACGCCGTATATGGTGGGCGCCCGATGTCTAAGGATAAAATAGAAATAAAACATGTTCCTGCAATTTTGATAGGTACACCAGGCAGAATCGCCGATCATTTTGGTAATGAACGCTTTTCTAAAACTAGTATAAAAACACTAGTATTAGATGAGTTTGACAAATCAC
>JABAYZ010000219.1:11493-16899 GCA_018608735.1 Flavobacteriaceae bacterium
GGTTTTGAATCTGAAATGAAAGAAATCATCAGTCAGTTGCCACATATCAATAAACGGATATTAACTTCAGCGACCCAAAGTATCAATATTCCAGGATTTGTAAGGTTAGATCAACCCACAACGGTCAACTATTTGAAAGAAAAGGTTCAGTCTAAACTTGAACTCAAAACCGTGGTATTTCCTTCTAAAAAGAAATCACAAACGCTTTTAGATTTAATAGGGCATCTCGGCAATCAAACTGGTATTGTTTTTTGTAATCTAAGAGATAGTGTTGATTCAGTGAGTTATTTTTTAGCTAAAAACAAGGTGAATCACAGTTGTTTTGTTGGAGGTATGGAACAAAAAGATCGCGAACGCGCTTTGATAAAATTCAGAAATGGTACAAACCAGATTCTTATTGCGACGGATTTAGCCTCTCGAGGGATTGATATTCCTGAGTTGAAATTTATTATTCATTACGAAGTGCCGCGCGCCAAAGAGGAGTTTATTCACAGAAATGGACGTGTTGCGAGAGTCGATTCAAAAGGAACGGCGTACATCATGAAAGGCGATGCCGAAGATTTACCTGAATATATCCATAATTCCAAAGTCGTTAACATCACTAAACAGTCGGTTCGAAAACCTCAGTTTTGGGAAACCCTATTTATTTCTGGTGGACGAAAAGACAAAATTTCTAAAGGAGATATTGCAGGTCTCTTTTTTAAGCAGGGTAATATCTCAAAGGATCAGTTAGGAAACATCGAACTCAAACAAGATTGCGCGTTTGTAGCCGTGCCTAAAGCGATCGCAGAAGACTTGGTAGAAAAATTAAACAATACACGCCTAAAAAAGAAAAAAGTACGGGTTACGGTCTTAGAAGACTAAATCAAAACCACCAGAGTAAAATACGACTCTTCTTATTTCCTAAATCCATTGGTAAGACTTCAAAGTTTGCTTTGGCTTTTATCAACTGTTTTTTAATTGGAGATAGGCTAGCCGATTTTGATACGAGTGTAGAAAATACGTTGACTTGAGTTTTATACAACACACTTTCTTTTAGCAATCGTTTGATAAAAAGCGCTTCGCCACCATTACACCAAAGTTCATTGGCTTGGCCTTCAAAATTAAGAGTGACTTCTGTTTTGTCAAATTCTCGCCCTAAATTATTAAGTTTTCTTTGAGAGCCTCTAAAGGCGTCTTCTTTAGACGTATGAAAAGGGGGATTGCAAACGGAGAAATCAAAGTGTTCATTTGAATGAATCATATTTTTAAAAAGGAAACTTTTATTGTCCTGGTGTCGAATTTCATTTTTATTTTTTAATGCTTTTGTATGCTGCATATTAGCTTTCGCTATTTGTACTGATTTGGGATCACATTCAGTACCTACCATAGTCCAATTAAAATGTTGTAATCCCAAAATACAATAGATGCCATTGGCACCTGTTCCGATGTCCAAGCCCCGAAGTTTTGTGTTTTTATCAATATTAAATTTTTCTGAAAGGAACTCTTGTAAGTGCAATAAATATTCTAACCTTCCAGGAACAGGGGGGATAAGATAGCCCATAGGCAACTCATATTTTTCGAGTTTAAAGTCGGCCAAAAGCATGGCTTTATTCAATTCATAGACCGCCGATGAATTGCTAAAATCAATGGTCTCTTCTCCTGAGGGATTTAGAACAATATGGTTTTGTAACTGCGGATGGTGAGTTGCGAATCGTTTCAGATCATAACGGTCACTGTAAGGGTTTTGTGCATGCATAACGGCAAAGGTAGGCCATTTCAGAGTGCTAACTTGGACGTTCTATATTTTTTTATTACGAATGTTTTTTTATTGAAACGAATGCCGTTGTTCTTTGGTTGAGGAAGCGGTGAGTAATTGATTAAAGATTTTAATCGTATTAAAATCTTGTGTGATGTGTTCAGAAACGCCCAGTCCAGAAATACCAGTATCTAGTATGGCTTTGATATCGGATGTTGTGATGCCTCCAACCCCAATAATCGGTGTATCCGTTTGTAGCGCTTCAATGATCGCAGTAAACCCTTTTAAGCCTAGCTCAACAGCCGGAGAGTTTTCAGTTGTTCTAAATGGTGCTAAGTATATATAATCGACTTCCTTTTCGATGAAAGTTTCACAGTCTTGCAAGGCGTTTGCAGTCACTCCTATCAATTGCCAAGGGTATAATTCTTTTCTAAGCACAGTAGGGCAGGACGCTTTAGAGTCCAGATGGATACCATCTACTTTTAGGTCTTTAGCCAATTTATGATGAGCATTAATTATTAAACGCGTTTGAAAATGAGCCGTAATTTCTCTTGCTTTTGAGGCAATTTTCAAATACTTTTTTTCAGAACTATTGTGAAGATTTAATACGACTAATTCCGCACCAGATGCACAAGCATTTTGAATATTGTCCAAGTGTTCTTTAGGTGAACTTCCTTGAGATATGTAATGTAACTTAGGTATCATTGTTGAGTTGTATTATGTAAAGAACACCCCTTAAAAGGAAACAATTTTAGAGCGTTCCATAAAATAGGATTCAAAACGTTTTAGTACGGGATGCATTTTTTCTGAGTAAATGACATACTGGCATTTTTGAATACTTTGAGCTATCGACATGAGCGCCGAATAGGAGGAATGTTGCGAAAGAAATTCCGCATCATCAATACTAATTATTTTTAATTGAGCAGTGCTAACCCCGTTTAACAAAAACAATTTATTCATGGTTTTGGGAGTGGAAATAAGAATGTCTGTGCCCTCGAATATCTCAGATTTTTGAATGTCAATATGCAGTTGTTCATGTCCGACATAAACCCGTAGCGAGTTGTATTTCGTATAAGCTAAAAAGATTTCGTATAATGCCATAGCGCGTTCCTTGTTTTCTACAAGGACAACAGCTCTGGGCGCATTTCCAACAGCTACGCATTTTAATTTTTGCAAGGTCGTCAATACAAGTGTCGTTGTTTTACCGCTATCATTAGGAGCTACACAATACACATTCGTTCCACTTTTTATGATGGGAATACTTCTGCTTTGAAACGGCGTTGGAGTTAATATGTCTAGAGATTCTAGTTTTTCTCGAACATCAGAATGTAATTTTTTAAATGGCATAGGAATTTTAGGAGATCACTGGTTAATGACGTATTGATAAAAGATTGGACAAATATACGTCCTGAAAATTTAATAAACTTAAAAGTTGCTTTTTCTATTTATGATTAAATCAATGTAAGCCAAAAGTGAGGTTTTAATAATTAATAATAAACCAAAATTAGATATCCTATGGTATAAATTATTCTCGTTTGTTAATACGGTATAATAGTTAAACATATTATATCTTTATAACCTATTTTCAAAAGACAAAATTTAATTATTAACTATCTCAAAAATGAGATAAAAAATCAAAAAAATAATTTTCTGAAACGTCAAATTCATAATATCGTTTGGTTAAAACGAGACATTCGTTCTCAAGATCACGAGCCTTTGTTAAAGGCAGAGCTGGTGGGTATTCCATATCGGATCGTTTATTTATTTGAACCCTCTAAAATTGAATATCCAGATACGAGTACTCGACATTTACAATTTGTGTACCATTCTATAGCAGCATTAAATAAATCCTTAGCACCTTTCAATAGGCGTGTAGAAGTGTTTTATGGAGAAGCTATCGATGTATTTGAACATTTAAATAAAGACTTTGAAATCAATAGTATTTTTAGCTTTCAGGAAAGTGGCACTCAACGTACGTGGCAGCGTGACAAACAAATCAAGTTGTTTTGTAAACAAAATCAAATTGACTGGCAAGAATCACAACGCGATGGAATTTTAAGAGGTATTAAAAACCGAGTAGATTGGAATAAGCAGTGGCACATGAAAATGCATACGCCAGTGCTTCAAAATAATTATTCTGTATCAAAAGACAAGCCTTTGGAACACCCGTTTTTACTGCCTAAAAAATTAGAATCTCAATTAAAAGACTTTCCAAAACACTACCAACCTGCAGGTGAGCAAAATGCGTGGCGATACTTGAAATCTTTTACTAACCAACGCGGATTTAACTATCAAAAACACATTTCAAAACCTACTGAAAGTAGGACGGCTTGCAGTCGGTTATCGCCTTATTTTGCTTGGGGAAATATGAGTATTAAACAAGCCTTTCAGTTTATAGGGACACATCCCAATGGCACTAGAAATAGCAAGGCGTTTTCGGCCATGCTTAGCAGATTGCACTGGCATTGTCATTTTATTCAGAAATTTGAAATGGAGTGTCGCTATGAAACGGAATGTATCAACAAAGGGTATGAACTTTTAGCCCACGATAAGAACGAAGTGTATATCAAAGCATGGAAGACAGGCACAACAGGCTATCCGTTAATCGATGCGTGTATGCGTGCTGTGGAAAATACGGGGTGGATTAATTTTCGAATGCGTGCTATGGTAGTTTCGTTTTTAACACTTAATCTCGATCAAGATTGGCGTAATGGTACATATCACCTCGCCCGACAGTTTTTGGATTATGAACCCGGGATACATTATCCACAGTTCCAGATGCAGGCAGGGACTACAGGAATTAATACGGTTCGTTTATACAACCCTGTTAAAAACTCACAAGAGCATGATCCTGAAGGCATTTTTATCAAAAAATGGATTCCTGAACTGGCTAATGTTCCTGTAGCACATATTCATGAACCATGGAATATGACCGCTATGGAACAGACCTTTTGTGGGGTCATAATTGGAAAAAATTATCCTCTTCCCATTGTTGATTTACAAGAGAGTGCACGATTGGCAAGAGCTAAGATTTGGGGGCATAAAAAACATCCCGCTGTACAGCAAGAAAAATATCGTTTATTACAATCGCATGTCAATGCACGACGATAAGAATTTATAACTACAAAAAAATGGATAAAAAAGACTACAAGATACATATTATTGGCGCCGGATTGAGTGGACTTATAGCGGCTAGAGTTTTAGAAAATCATGGCTATTATCCTGTTGCTATAGAAGCAACTGATCGGGTAGGAGGGCGCGTAAAAACCGATATTATAGATGGCTATCAATTAGATCATGGATTTCAAGTATTGCTTACTGCCTATCCAGCAGTTCAAAAATATCTAGATTATGAGGCTCTAGATTTACAACCATTTTTACCTGGCGCTTCCATTTTTAAAGCAAACGAACAAAAAATCATAGGTGATCCTCTAAGAAATCTTTCCTTACTGTTTCCTACACTTTTATCTGGAATTGGTAGTGTTTCTGATAAACTTAAAATATTAAAACTGAACCAGAAGTTAAAGAAAAAAACGATGGCTGCTATTTTTTCTGAAACAGAACAATCAACGCTATCATATCTTGAGAGCTTTGGTTTTTCTGAGGGAATTATTACTGATTTTTTCAAACCTTTTTTTAGTGGTATTTTTCTTGAAACCCAATTAGAA
>JABAYZ010000141.1 GCA_018608735.1 Flavobacteriaceae bacterium
TTGCTATTGGGTAAATAGAGTTACCTTCATGTGGACCGTTTGCTGCATCTAGAATCTTAATTAAAAGACCAGCACCAGCACTTGGTAGTTGTGGAAGCCATACATCCACATGTAAAGTGTGATTTGTAATATCAATCGGAGTTGTAATTGCAAACGGTAAAAAGTTGGTTGTTTTTAACACTGGGTTACTTGCATGAGTTTCTGCGGTAACACCTTCACCCCAACCTGGGCTTGTACTACTGGCTACATCTGTATATGCATCACTAAAAAGTGAGATGACATCAGCAGCATTTTTGGTTGGTGTTGGAGCTGCTACATTAGGTGGTGTTGGACAAGCGGCACATGTTGAACCGCCACAGTCTATACCTGTTTCATCTTGATTTTGAATACCATCGCTACAGCTTGCCGCAGCGCTAGTAGTTAATGAAACATTATCATAATAAACTCCATGAGTGACACCAAAACCTCCCATTAAAAACCCAATCTGAACATTACTATTGGTAGAAGTGGCATTAAACGTTGCAGTGTAGGTAGTCATAGTGGTAGTAAGACTAAAATTCTGTCTAAATTGATCATTCCATATTCCAACATTCTGAATCGCTAATGTAATATCTCTAGCCGCATCTGCTCGGGCATCGAAAGATATGGTATATTCTTGTGCGTTAGTAAATGCTAAACTTCCTTGTACTAACTGAGTACCCCAAGGATCTCCTGCAGAAGCGGTGGTTGCGAATGCTGCTTCACCACTTACCACGGAACCTCCTGTAAGAGCCCAATTAGCGTCACCATTGGAGAAATCTCCATTAGTTAGTAATTCTGTTTGTGAAAACCCAATTGATATCATCAACAAGGATAATAATAAAGTAATTTTTTTCATAATAAATAAATTTAGAGTTATACCTCCAATATTAAGAAACACACCTCTTGATGGGCAAATTTTTGACTACAACAAAAAATATACATTATGTAATTTTTAGATAAAATTATTGTGATATCCATACTTTAATCAGTAATAATTAAGAATTATTTATATAGATTGCATTTTAAAAGAAAAAAGACGATGCAAAAGTCAAGAGACTGTTGTGGCATTGTATAGTTTGTGTAAGGCATGCAAATTGCATTAAAAATTGTGAATTTTATGGATTTAGGAGAATTTTCACTAGTTTTAAAAACTATTATAGAAATCGTCTTAAATAAACAAAAAAATGAGCAACACCTATTATGACCCCTCCGATCTACGGAAATTTGGAAACATCACAGAATGGAACGAAGAACTGGGTAAAAAATTTTTTGACTACTACGGCAGCGTATTTGAGGAAGGGGCTTTATCGGCACGAGAAAAATCGCTTATCGCCCTAGCAGTATCACATGTGGTAAAGTGTCCCTACTGCATCGATGCCTATACTCAAGATGGCTTAAAACGAGGCATCACCAAAGAAGAAATGATGGAAGCCGTCCATGCGGGAGCTGCTATAGAAAGTGGTGCTACCCTAGTACATAGTGTACAAATGATGAATAAGTATAAAAAATTATCCATGTAATCGATGAAACTTAAGTCCCTAAAAAAACGCGAAAATGAACTTGCCAATGCCAAACGTCAATTAGAAATTTTGTCGAATGGCATTTTTCAAAATGAAGAACTTCCTAAGTTTAGCAGCAAATTAGCAGCACAAGATCAATTTCCACTCAAACCCAAAACCTTAGAAATCCTTCAAATCAATGTAGGGTATATGTGTAATCAGGTTTGTGCACACTGTCATGTAGATGCAGGTCCCGATCGTAAAGAAATCATGACTCGTGAAACGATGCAGCAGTGTTTGGATGTCATTAGAGCTACCGGCGCACATACGCTAGACCTTACTGGTGGTGCACCCGAAATGAATCCTGATTTTAGATGGTTTATTGAAGAAGCTACAAAAGTAGGCGTCAAAGATATGATCGTGCGCTCCAATTTGACCATTATTACAGCGAATAAAAAATATAATGATTTGCCAGCGTTTTTCAAAAAACATAAGGTACATGTCATCTCCTCTATGCCGCATTGGACGGAAGGAAAAACAGATCAACAACGAGGTGATGGAGTGTTTAATGCCTCCATCAAAGCCTTAAAAATGTTAAACGACGTGGGCTATGGCATGCCAGGATCCGATCTGAAATTAGATTTGGTGTATAACCCTTCAGGAGCGTTTTTGCCAGGAGATCAAATGGCCTTAGAGGCAGATTTCAAAAAAGCATTAGCCGCAAATTTTGACATTCAATTTCATAATTTATTTTCGATCACCAACCTCCCCATCAGTCGCTTTTTAGATTACCTCATCGCCTCTGAAAACTATGAAGATTATATGTACAGTTTGGTAGAGGCCTTTAATCCAGCAGCGGTAGATAATGTCATGTGTACCAACACCCTTTCGGTTAGTTGGGACGGTTGGCTCTACGATTGTGACTTTAATCAAATGCTAGAATTAAAGGTGGATAGTCCTGTGCAGCATATTAGTGATTTTAATAAAGATGCACTGAGTAAACGCACAATTCGTGTGTCGCAACACTGTTATGGTTGCACGGCTGGCGCAGGAAGTAGTTGTCAAGGTACCGTTGTATAATATGATCCAGAAATTCCTTTTTATAAGTTTTATCGCACTCTCTACAAATGGATTTGGACAGCCTTCTATTGCAGATGTTCTGAATAAATTTAATGAGCATTCTGTACCTTATATTCATGTGGAGGCCCTTAGTAGATTAGAAACGCTTCCCATTTTGTTGGACACGCGCGAAAAAGCTGAGTATGACGTGAGCCATTTAGACAAAGCAATCCATGTTGGGTTTGATGACTTTGAAATTTCAAAAGTTGTAAATCGAATTCAAGACAAAACTAAGATGATTGTGGTCTACTGCTCTATTGGCGTTCGTTCGGAACGTATTGGAAAAAAACTCCTAGCCGAAGGCTTCACCACTGTTTATAACCTCTATGGCGGAATTTTTGAATGGATAAATAAAGACCAAAACGTCTACACTAACGCACAGCAACGCACCACAAAAATACACCCCTACTCCAAAACATGGGGCGCTTACGTATTAAAAGGAATCAAAGTATATGACTAAAAATCTGATTATTGTTTTTGTAAGAAACCCCGAGTTAGGAAAAGTCAAAACTCGACTTTCCAAAACTATTGGAAACCAAAAGGCATTGAAAACATATAACCTATTGCTCGACCATACAAAGGCTGTACTCGACAAACTGTCTTCTGATAAAGTTGTGTATTACTCTGAAGAAATTCAATACAATGACTTATGGAGTGATACACACTATCAAAAAAAACAACAAAAAGGCGACGACTTAGGCGCGCGAATGGAAAATGCTTTTGAGACGGCTTTCAAAGAGGGTTATAAAAATGTTGTGATTGTAGGAAGCGATTTATATGACTTAAGGCCCACACACCTAGAGGCTGCTTTTAAGGCCTTAGAAACTCATGAGTTTGTGTTAGGGCCGTCACTAGATGGAGGGTATTATTTGTTAGGCATGAAAACACTGTACCCTGCACTATTTAAAAGTAAAAACTGGGGAACCAGTAGTGTCTTGGAAGACACCTTAAAAAATTTAAAACAAGAAAATGTTAAACTTTTGGAAGCCTTAAATGACATTGATACATTTGAAGACCTGAAGGAGCAACCAGAGTTATTAAAAAAAATAAAGGAATTATGATGAAACTCATTGAAGAGACTACGGACTACCTTAAAGAAAAAGGGGTTGAAGCTCCTGAAATTGGAATTATACTAGGCACAGGACTAGGGCAGCTTGTAAACCATGTTGAAATTATAAAAGAAGTGAGTTACAATCACATTCCTAACTTCCCTACAGCAACAGTTGAATTTCATAAAGGGAAATTAATATACGGAATTCTAGAAGGCAAAAAAGTAATTGTCATGCAAGGCCGATTTCATTTATATGAAGGTTATACATTGCAAGATGTGACCTATCCTGTTCGCATCATGAAGCAGTTGGGGATTTCAACACTTTTAGTATCCAATGCTTCAGGTGCTTTAAACTTAGACTACAACAAAGGCGAACTCATGCTTATTGAGGACCACATCAACCTACAAGGCGGTTCTCCTCTAGCCTTCAAAGGTGTGGAGCATTTAGGCGAACGTTTTGTAGATATGAGTGCGCCCTATGACATCGCACTAAACCGCAGTTTTAAGGACATTGCCCATAAAAACAATATTAAATTACATTCAGGCGTTTATGTAAGTGTTTTTGGTCCTCAACTTGAAACCCGTGCAGAATATAAAATGTTGAGACTAATGGGAGCAGATGCCGTTGGCATGAGTACCGTACCCGAAATTATTGTGGCAAATCACCTTAAACTAAAAGTGGCCGCAGTATCTGTATTGACAGATGAATGTGACCCAGAACATTTAGAACCCGTTGATATTTCTGAAATTATAGCAATGGCTACAAAAGCTGAACCCGATATGATTACACTATTTAAAGAATTAATAAAAACCCTATAAATGAGCTACCTAGACACCACCCACGATGTTTATAAAGACGCAGCCCTCAGTCCAGATATTGGACTTTGTTGTACGACCAACCCTATTTGGGAACTCCCAGGACTGAAAATTCCTAAAATTATGCAAGAAATGAACTATGGTTGCGGAAGCACAGTTCATGCACGCGACCTGACCAACAACCCCAAAATACTGTATGTCGGCGTTGGCGGTGGTATGGAGTTGCTACAATTTGCGTATTTCAGTCGTCAAAAAGACGGCGTGATTGGCGTAGATGTTGTTGATGAAATGCTGGAAGCTTCCAAGAAAAACTTCATCGAAGCCGAAGCACAAAACCCGTGGTTTGACAAAGAGTTTGTAAGCCTCAAAAAAGGGGATGCGCTCAACTTACCTGTTGAAGACAATAGTATTGATGTTGCTGCACAAAACTGTTTGTTTAATATTTTTAAAGTCGAAGACCTGAAAAAAGCGATCTCTGAAATGTATCGCGTTCTGAAACCGCACGGAAAATTGGTGATGAGCGATCCTACATGTGAACAACCCATGAACGAGACCCTTCGTGAGGATGATCGTCTTAGAGCCCTGTGTTTAAGCGGCAGTATTCCTATTGCTGAATATGTAAAAATGCTCACCGATGCTGGATTTGGAACCATCGAAATTCGAGCCAGAAAACCGTATCGAATTTTAGACCCACTGCACTATAATACGGACGAATTAATTTATATTGAGTCCATAGAAGTTGCAGCGATTAAAGATCCTATGCCTACAGATGGCCCTTGTATATTTACAGGAAAAGCAGCGATCTATTATGGCAAAGACGATTATTTTGATGATAAAAACGGACATGTATTATTAAAAAATCAACCTTTAGCTATTTGTGATAAAACAGCTAATGCCCTAATAAACTTGAACCGAGACGACATCTACTTTAGCGACTCCACCTTTCATTATGACGGGGGCGGTTGCTGTTAATCTACACTACTGATGATGAAAAAATTCCTAATCTACATTGTATTGGCGTGTTCATGGACCGCCAGTACACAAACAATGGACCATTCCAAATGGACTGACATCCTGCAAGCTTATGTGGCTGACAATGGAAAAGTAAACTATAAAGGCTTACTAAATAACCGAGCCGTCTTGAATGACTACCTTAACGATTTGGCATCGAATGCACCCGAAGATAGCTGGAGCATAGCTGAAAAGAAAGCCTATTGGATCAATGCGTATAATGCCTATACCATTCAATTAATTCTTGACAACTACCCGATAGAAAGTATTAAAGATTTAAAAAATCCGTGGGGACAACAGTTTATTGAAATTGGTGGTAAAACAATTACTCTGAATACAATTGAACATGAGATCTTAAGACCTATGGGCGATTCTCGTATTCATTTTGCAATTGTCTGTGCCTCCGAATCCTGTCCAAAACTTTTGAATTGTGCTTTTGAAGCTGAGATACTTAAAACACAATTAGATCAGGCCGCGCATGAATTCATAAATGATCCTTCAAAAAATAGCATAACCTCATCAAAGATTTCAATATCAAAAATATTTAAATGGTTTAAATCTGATTTTCCTAAGGGTGAGGATTTTATAAACTATCTGAATACCTACAGTACGGTGAAAATCTCCCCTGAACCAAAAATTAACCATCAAAATTACAACTGGTCACTAAATGAATAACATCAGTATCATTATTCCTGTACTGAACGAGGCTAAAAATATAGCAAGATTACTTGTCTATTTACAACATAATACTAGCCCCAAATTAATTTCAGAAATTCTAGTTATTGACGGAGGTAGTACAGATGGCTCTCAGGAAATAGTATCTGAAATTTCGAAAAAACATCCTAATATTGTAGGCATAAATAGTCCAAAAGGGCGTGCAAAACAAATGAATTTGGGCGCTTCACAATCCAAAGGAACAGTGCTCTATTTTTTGCATGCGGATTCCGTTCCACCTCTAAATTTTGATCGCTATATCTTGGAGGCATTACTCAAAGGGGCAAAAGCAGGGTGTTTTAAAATGAATTTTGACAGTCCACATTGGTGGCTAAAATTGGCTGGGTGGCTCACACAATTCAATTGGAAATCCTGTCGCGGAGGCGATCAAAGTTTATTTGTAGAAAAAACAGTCTTTGAAAATTTAGGAGGTTATAATGAGAACTTCATTGTTTGTGAGGACAATGAATTTATTTACAAACTTTATGACCAGTATGATTTTGAAGTCCTTCCCTATTGGCTGACCACCTCATCACGAAGGTATGTTACAAATGGAATTTGGACATTACAATATCATTTTTGGATGATTCACCTAAAAAAATTATGTGGAGCAACGCCAAAAACACTAGAAGCATATTATCTAAAATATATTCATTAACTTTATAATTCTAAACGCCTAGAGTTTTAGAATCGGTCTTTAAGTCCTAATCCCCAAAAACTTATTTAGTATGGAACATATTGCAATTATTGGAAATGGAATTTCTGGAATCACAGCAGCCAGGCATATCCGAAAACTATCCAATAAAAAAATTACCGTCATCTCATCCGAAACTGAGTATTTTTTTTCTAGAACAGCATTGATGTATGTCTATATGGGACATATGAAATTTAAGCACACACAACCCTATGAAAATTGGTTTTGGAAGAAAAACGACATTACACTCAAAAAAGGGGTTGTAAAACAAATTGATACCACACAAAAAACACTGATTTTCTCTGACGGAGAACAGCTTGATTTTGATAAACTTATAATAGCAACTGGAAGTAAACCCAATAAATTTGGTTGGCCTGGTCAAGACCTAAAAGGGGTGGTGAGCTTGTATCACAAACAAGACTTAGAAGCCATTGAGGCCTATGCGCCAAATAATACCGTTTGTAAACATGCCGTTATTGTAGGTGGAGGACTGATAGGTATTGAGCTTGCCGAGATGTTTCATTCGCGTCATATTTCCGTTACCTTTTTGGTAAGAGAACGCAGCTACTGGGATGCTATTTTGCCAAGTGGTGAAAGTAAAATGATCAACCATGAAATTCGAAAAAACGGCATAAACTTACGCTTAGAGTCAAATTTAAAACAAATAAATTCTGATGCAAATGGCCATGTGAAATCGATTGTCATTACAGAAACAGGAGAAGAAATTGACTGTGATGTTGTAGGGTTAACTGCTGGAGTCTCACCAAATATTGGATTTTTAGAATCCTCCGCCATTGAAACCAATCGTGGAATTTTGGTAGATCGAAATTTACAAACCAACATCAAAGACATTTATGCTATTGGCGACTGTGCAGAACAACGCATTGCTGTTGAAGGCAGAAGACCCATCGAAGCCGTATGGTATACTGGACGAATCATGGGCGAAACTGTGGCGCAAACCATTTGTAAAAAAGAAACCCTTTATACCCCAGGACATTGGTTCAACTCTGCTAAATTTTTTGATATTGAGTATCAAACCTATGGCTGGGTAAATAGCGAACAACATATGAAAGCTAATGAATCCCATTTTCATTGGATGCACCCCGATCAAAATAAATGTTTGACCATCGCTTTTGATAAAACCACGAAAAAATTCCTGGGAATTAACACCTTTGGAATTCGAATGCGACATGAGGTTTTTAACCGCTGGCTCAACCAAAATAAATCTGTAGACTATGTGTTAGAACACCTAAAAATCGCCCACTTTGATCCTGAATTTTATAAGACCTATTACCACGATGTTCTTGGAAAATTTAATTCCGAAAACAATAGGAATCTGAAACTGAAAAATAAAAGTTGGTCACAAATTTTCACCCTAAAATCATAATATGAAATTAACACGAACCTTAGGACTTGGTCTCATACTAGCTGTTTTTATCCTATTTATCAGCCTACTATTCATGGGGCAATACAAACTGACATCTGCTACTTTTGAGAAATTTATAAACCAAAACAATATCACGAGTTCCGAGTTTATTAAAGATTTGGAAAATAGTGTCGTTGACACTGAATTTTCAACACCTTTTTATCTCGCCAATTCGATTGCCAAGGCAGTCAAATCCGCCAATACCTATCATAAAGAAAACAAAGAATGGGGAAAAGTCATTTGGACAAAACCACACAGTTTGGCCTATCAAATGGTAAAATCTTCTGGCACAGGTATTGTGGTTAAAAACAAACTACCCCTTTGGTTTTTGAGTTTTGGGCTTGCCATTTTAGGAGCACTAATGTTTATGCTACCCGCTCTCAGTCTAAAAGGACCACCAGGCATAAAAAATAATAACATATTTCATAGCAGCGCCACCAACAGAGGATGGATTGCATGGTTTGTTTTTGTCTTTTTAATTTTGTTTTATTTGGTCTTATATTTTAGGCCTAGCTATATGATAAATTGGATTTATTTAGTAGATCCTATAAGTGAATCTCTTAGCGGTAACCCCGCCAGTCAATGGTTTTTATATGGGTTCTTGTACTGTGTGATCATGACAGTAATGGCCGTTCGTATGTATATCAAATACCGACACAATAAATATCAGGTTTTAAGAACAACTTCTGTTTTGTTTTTTCAGATTGTATTCGCCTTTTTAATTCCAGAGATTCTCGTTCGATTCGAGAAACCTTGGTATGACTTTAAAAATGCATTTCCACTAGATTACGACTTTTTCTTTCGTTGGAATTTGAACGAATTATTAGAAAGCGGTGGGTTTGGCTTGTTTATTTTAGTGTGGGGTGTTTTATTAACTTTGGTAATTGTACCTGTTATGGTTTACTTTTTTGGTAAACGTTGGTATTGTTCATGGGTCTGTGGCTGTGGTGGACTCGCTGAAACCTTAGGTGATCCTTATCGACAATTATCTGATAAGTCCTTATTTTCTTGGAAAGTAGAACGTTGGCTCGTCCATGGTGTACTCGTGTTTGCTTTGTTGATGACAGGGTTGACTTTATATGGCTATTTTTCGGAGAGCTATGACGTTCTCGGCATCAAAGTACAAACACTACAAGACATCTACGGCTTTTTGATTGGCTCTATATTTGCAGGCGTGATTGGTACCGGATTCTATCCTATTTTTGGCAATAGAGTATGGTGTAGATTTGGATGTCCGCTAGCTGCCTATATGGGCGTAATTCAGCGCTTTAAATCAAGGTTTAGAATTACTACTAATGGAGCACAATGTATCTCTTGTGGCAATTGCTCTACTTATTGTGAACAAGGGATTGATGTTCGCGCCTATGCACAAAAGGGCGAAAACATCGTTCGTGCAAGTTGTGTGGGCTGTGGCATTTGTAGTGCTGTATGTCCAAGAGGGGTTTTAAAACTGGAAAACGGTCCAGAAGAAGGACGTATTGGAAGCAGTGATATCATGCTAGGCAATGAGATGAATTTAATGAATCAACTCCATGATAAATAAGCCAGCTATTGAATAATTTAAATCAAACCAATCATAGTATAAAAGTCATTATACCGGCTTATAATGAAGAAGAATCGATTGGAAATGTCATTCGAGACATTCCATCAATTGTGGACGAAATTATCGTTGTTAATAACAACTCAACAGATGCTACCTCACAAAATGCTCTAGAGGCTGGTGCCACTGTTTTATCAGAACCAAAAAGTGGATATGGCAATGCTTGTCTAAAAGGGATTGACTACATCAAACACCAAAAAACTGAAACAGCTATCGTAGTATTTTTGGATGGTGACTATAGTGATTACCCTGAAGAACTCCACAAAATTATTGCACCCATCATTGAAGATAATATTGATTTTGTCATTGGAAGTCGGGTTGAAAAATTTCGCGAAAAAGGCGCTATGCAGCCCCAACAAATTTTTGGAAACTGGCTGGCCACTACTCTAATGCGCATTTTCCTTAAATCAAGATTTACAGATTTAGGACCCTTTAGAGCAATTAAATACTCTACGTTATTAAGTTTAAAGATGGAGGATCAGACGTATGGATGGACTGTTGAAATGCAACTTAAAATTTTAAAGCAAAATTTTACTTATACTGAAATTCCCGTAAAATATAGGAATAGAATAGGAGTTTCAAAGGTTTCTGGTACAATAAAAGGTAGTATCTTTGCAGGAATTAAGATATTAACTTGGATATTCAAATACAGTTTTAAGTAATGCTTTTAGAAATCATTATAATTTTTATATACTCTATTGCCCTCATATTGATTTTTATGTATGCCTTGGCACAATTAAATTTATTATTTAATTATTTAGGCGCTAGAAAAACTCAGGGAAACTCCCCAAAATTTGATTTTTCAAATAGTGATGAGATTCCTTTCGTAACCATACAACTTCCTGTGTTTAATGAGATCTATGTAATGGATCGCTTATTGAAAAATATTGTTCTAATAGATTATCCGAAGGACAAATTAGAAATTCAGGTTTTAGACGACTCAACTGATGAGTCGGTAGAATCTACGGCGACTTTGATAAACTCCTTACAAAAAGAAGGGTTTGACATTCAACACATTCAAAGAACGAACCGTAAAGGGTTTAAGGCTGGGGCGTTAAAAGAAGGTTTAGTTGGAGCTAAAGGAGAATATATCGCCATATTTGATGCGGATTTTTTACCTCAAACCGACTGGCTCAAACGTACAATTCCATTTTTTAAAGATGACGCAGTAGGTGTAGTTCAAACGCGCTGGGGTCATATCAACCGCAATTACTCTGTACTCACAAAAATACAAGCCTTTGCTTTAGATGCTCATTTTACTCTGGAACAGGTAGGACGAAATTCTAAAGGACACTTTATCAACTTTAATGGTACTGCCGGTGTCTGGCGAAAAACGTGTATTATTGATGCCGGAAATTGGGAAGGCGACACGCTAACAGAAGATCTTGATTTGAGTTATAGAGCTCAACTTAAAGAATGGAAATTCAAATACTTAGAAAATGTTGAAACCCCTGCAGAGTTACCTGTTGCCATTAGCGCCGCAAGATCTCAACAGTTTCGTTGGAACAAAGGTGGGGCGGAGAATTTTCAAAAAATGATGTGGCGCGTATTAAAAAGTAAAAACATTTCTGCAAAGACAAAACTACACAGTTTGTTACATTTACTGAACAGCACCATGTTTTTAAATGTATTAATTGTGGGGATTTTAAGTATCCCAATGCTATATATAAAAAACGAATATGCTCATTTGAGACTCTATTTTTATGTCATGAGCTTTTTTGTGGTTAGTACACTTATTTTCTTTATTTGCTATTGGTTCATGTACAAAAAAACACATGGGTCTAGTCTAAAAAGTTTTGTGCGATACATCGTACTATTTTTTACATTTTTCTCGATTGCCATGGGCTTCTCTTTACACAATTCAATTGCTGTTTTAGAAGGTCATTTTGGAAAAAGAAGCGACTTTGTGCGCACCCCAAAATTTAATATTAATGCCCTTTCTGATAACTGGAAAACAAATAAATACCTCAAGAAAAACATCTCAGTACATGTGATATTTGAAGGCATCTTAATGCTGTATTTCGGATTTGGAATGTATAGCGCTTTTGTTGTAGGCGATCAAGGTGGCGATTTTGGACTGTTCCCTTTTCATTTGATGCTGTTTTTCGGATTTGGGTTTGTGTTTTTCAAATCGATATCATCTAAAGTTTAACCTCTTATCCCCTGGCTTGTGGAATTTAATAGGTCAATCATAAATTCAAAAAACACCCTATTTCTTTGGAGTGGTCTCAGTATGGTTTTATATGCTGTATGGGCTTACGATCTGGCACGTTTTGAACACGTCAAACTGCTCACGGTATATAGCGTTCTTTTTGGTTGTTATTATTTAATCTTAAAACAACTCAACATAAAAGAGCAGCATCTAACCTATTTAGCAATCGGATTGCGTCTGGTATTTTTGTTAGCAATTCCAAATTTGTCTCAAGATTTCTATCGGTTTATATGGGATGGTCGGTTAATTTTATCAGGGCTCAACCCCTACCTGACAACTCCGAATAATTTAATGGTTTCTCAACCTGATGTATTCCCGCAGATGAAAGCTCTTTTTGAAGGCATGGGGCCGTTAAGCGCAAGTCATTATTCGAATTACCCACCAATTCACCAACTGCCTTTTATTATCGCAGCAGTACTCTCTAAGAACAGTATTTTGGGGGCGGTGGTAGTGCTGAGACTTCTATTGATTGCTGCGGATTTAGGAATCCTCTTTTTTGGCAAAAAATTGCTAAGTAAACTCCTACTTCCTACAAGAAATATATATTGGTATATCCTAAATCCGTTGGTCATTATCGAACTGACTGGTAACCTTCATTTTGAAGGTCTAATGCTCTTCTTTTTTATAATAGCGTTATATTATGTTCATAGCCAAAAATGGCATTTGGCCGCTCTTACAATGGCATTATCGATAACTGTAAAACTAGTACCTATTCTAAGCTTACCATTATTTTTAAACAAATTAGGTTGGAAAAAAAGCATTCGATTTTACTTATGTATTGGCGCTATTTTTATACTACTTTTTTTGCCCTTTTTAAGTGGCCATTTTTTCGAAAATTATAGCGCAACAATTGGCCTTTGGTTTTCTAAATTTGAGTTTAACGCCAGTTTTTATTATTTCTTAAAATGGGTGCTAGAAGCGACAACCAACCTGACACTAATTCATACCATGGGCATAATCGTAGCGAGTTATCTTACGCTGCACAGCAGTTTCTTTTTACTTCGTAAAAATAATCAAACAACTGCACTTATTCATAGAATATTATGGGTGCTTAGCGGCTATTTTTTAATCTCAACCACAGTACACCCTTGGTATATTGTAAGTCTATTGTTGCTCTCTGTGTTTACGACTTATAAGTTCGCGCGGGTTTGGAGTTTAACCTTGATTTTCAGCTATTTCGCTTATCATCAATTTAGTGTTGATGAAGCTTGGTATATGCTGTGTTTGGAATACCTCCCCGTATTGGGTGTTTTGGTATGGGAATTATTTAATCAAAGGGCTTCGCGAAAATTAAAGCATCATTAGATTACTGATTTCTTGCTCAGTAAGATGTTTCCAATGGCCTCTTGGTAAATCTTTCTTAGAAAGAGGACCAATCGTCACACAATCCATTTTGACAATCTCGTATTTGAAGTGATCAAAAATCAATCTTAAGATAGTATTTCCAGTACTTTTAATCTGAAGACCCAATTCGTTTTTTGGAGCACCTTCGATATAACTAATCGCCTCAACCGACACGAGTTTTCCTTCATATTTAAAGCCTTCTTGTATACTTTTTAAATGTTCAAACTTTAAAGGTTTGTCCAATTCCATATGAAACAAACGGGTCACTCCATGTTTGGAATTGGTAAACTTCGCATGCATTTGCTCATCATTGGTAAATAAAATTAATCCAAGTGAATTTCTTCCCAAACGCCCAATCGGTCTGATTTTTGCATCTGTAGCATTGGCTACTAAATCCATCACCGTACGGCCTTTACCTTCACTAGTTGTGGTAGCAAATCCTTTCGGTTTATTTAATAAAACATAAGCTTTTTTCTCAGGATTAATACGGGCACCATCAAAACGAACTTCATCTTCCAAACGGACTTTATAACCCATTTCGGTGACAACTTTTCCATTGACCATAACACTCCCAATACTGATGTGCATATCTGCCTCACGACGCGAGCACATTCCAGAATTTGAAATGTATTTGTTTAAACGAATTTCATCAGGGTTAGAATTAGCTTTCGCCTTAGGCTTAGAAGGCGTAGACTTTTTCTTTGTATAAGAGGTTTCAGGCGTCTTCAATTTTGAAGGCCTAGACTTTCCTACACGTCTATCTGATTTCTTGTTTACTTTTGCCATGATTAATTTTTTGCAAATGTAACGCATTCATAAATAATGTGCGTCATATTTTTACTTATAATAGCTTGGACAGAATGAGCGATGGATTTAATAAAACAATGCTAAAAACACCTAAAAGAATAAGAAGCTTTAACAGCTTATGAATGTGCACATATTGTTGTTGGCGTTGGGCATTATACACCATAAATACAACTATAGAAAGTAGACTTATACTTGCATAAAAGAAATAATCCATCTTCCCTAAGTCATATATAGACACTAAGTAACTCGTCACAAAAATATTAATTGCAACCAAGATAACGATCATTAATTTAGCCGTTTTCTCACCATAAACAACGGGGACTGTTTTATAACCTAGAGTTAGATCGCCTTTTAAATTTTCTAAATCCTTAACTAATTCTCGCATCGCTAAAATGAGGAATAAATAGAACCCAAAGACAAATATCAAGCCGCTATAGTTTTTGTAATACAAAAAAATTGCAAAAAAGGGTGTGATGGTTAAAATCGCTGAAATCAGGTTTCCTACAATGGGCATTTTTTTAATTTTATGAGAATAAAACCAAATCGAAAAAATATAAACTGAGAAAAATAAAACAGATCTAAAAGAGACATAGCTTGCAATGATAACGACAATAAAATTAATTATAAAATAGAGAATTAGCTTGGTATTTTGACTGACATATTGCTCCAAAACTGACTGGTGTGGGCGGTTTATGACATCTTTTTCGGTATCATAAAAATTGTTGATGATATACCCTGAGGCAATGGCACCAACCGTTGCTATTATTAATGCAAAAAGAAGGCGGTCAAATAAAATTTCTGAAAGTGACTGATTTGGCGCCATAATAAAAATCGCCGTAATGTATTGGGCAATAACAATGAGTGCTAAATTAAACCCTCTAACGACTACAAACATGCTAAATAATTTTAGCATAATTTGTTTTTGAGTTGACGAAAACATAATAAAGATTTAGAAGTTATAAACGACTTCTAATTTATAATCAGTAAGTACTTTTTGAGCAGCTTGAAAATCTTCTGTAAAGCCCAAAATATAACCTCCTCCACCAGATCCACAAAGTTTTAGATAATAGGCATTGGATTCAATCCCTGCTTTCCAAATGGTATGAAATTGCTTGGGAATCATTGGTGCAAAATGATTTAAAACAACTTTTGACAGCTGTTTAGTGTTTTTGAAAAGAGACTTAATATCGCCTTTCAAAAAATCTTCTACACAAGCATCCGTGTGTTTTATGAATTGATTTTTAAGCATCGTTCTGAAACCTTCGTGTTTCATTTTTTCCATAAAAATCCTAACCATCGGCGCTGTTTCACCAGTGATACCACTATCTAAAAGAAATACGGCGCCTTTCCCATTCGTGTTTTGAGAAGGAATGCCCGTAGCTTCTATATTATTTTGAGAATTGATAAGAATTGGAATACTTAAATAACTATTTAAAGGGTCTAATCCTGAAGATTTTCCATGGAAAAACGATTCCATTTCAGAAAAAATTGCTTTTAGTTTTAATAATTTATCGCGAGTTAGATTTTCTAAAACCGTGATTTTATCTTGTGCATATTTATCATACAAAGCCGCCACTAAAGCACCACTACTTCCAACACCATAGCCTTGTGGGATAGAAGAATCAAAGTACATTCCAGCATTAACATCTTGTTGTAATTGATCGAGCTCAAAGCTTACTAAATTGGGATCTATCTTTGAAAGATACTGTATAAACTTCTTTAAATTTAGGTTTGAATCAATGGCTAATTGATTTGGATTGTCCTCCATTTTCAAAGCACCATTATAAAAATTATACGGTATAGAAAGTCCTTTAGAATCCTTTATGATTCCATACTCTCCAAAGAGTAAGATTTTTGAATAAAAAAGAGGTCCTTTCATGCGATTATTTTATATGCTTTTTAAGGAATGTATGGTACATACTATTAATCATAGTTCAAAGATACATTAAATTTTTAATTGTTGTGCACCCTGCCCTAACTTGTCTTCGATAAAATGATCGTTTTGACAGTGTATTGCCAACTCTGTTTTTATAAATTCTTTAATTTCTTCTGCTTCATTTTCTGGAAATAACACATGAACATTAGCGCCAGCATCCAACGTAAAACATATATGAAGTCCTGTTTTAGCTCTAAAAGCCCATAGTTTGTTTATAATTTCTAGAGTGTTTGGTTTCATTAAAATAAAATACGGATCACTACTCATCATCATGGCATGTAGCGTGAGTGCTTCACGCTCAACGATGCTAATAAATGCTTTCAAATCGCCTGTTTTAAGCACCGATATTAAGGCCGTCATATTAGAGTTTGCTTGCGCAAAACGCTG
>JABAYZ010000130.1 GCA_018608735.1 Flavobacteriaceae bacterium
TCACCGCCTTTTTTGAGAATCCCTAACAGAAATGTTAGGGATTTTTTGTTTTATAGAAAGTTGGAATTTTAAAACTGAATTGTTGTCTTGTAAGTATCCCAATTGTCAGTACAATTTGATACCCCAAAACAATAAATCTCTTACATATTTAAAAGCTACTTTTTTTAATTTTCATCATTCTTCAAGATCAAGTTCGTTTTTGTTTTTTACTTTTTCTTCAAGTAATTTTAAAGTGTTTTGGGCTGCTTCTACGCCTCCTTTTTGATTTTGCCCAGTAACAATTTGATGCGTCTTATCAACGACAATATGATTCATAAACATATCGATTAGTCCACTTTTAGATTCATATTTTGCATTTGCTTTTTTTAGTTCTGTTTCGGGGTGTTTGGGCGTATTTCCAACCATTAACTCTCTTAGCTGTTTGTTTGTAACCCCTGTTACTTTAACGTTTTTAACAAGAGCAGATCCATCGGGTTTTGTGGCACCTATAAATCCTAATGGCCCGTGACAAACAGCACCTAATATTTTTTTTGAAGCATAGGCCTGACTTATTATTGAAGATAATATATCGGATTGTGCCAAATCATAAGCAGCACCCCAACCTCCTGATAAAAATACAATGTCATAATCATTAATTGTAATCTCAGAAATCGATTTTGAATTTTTTACTTTTTCTTGAAATACAGCATCTTTCATGAAACGACGGTCATCTTTGGTGCGTACCATAGGTCTTAGAGATAGTTTTTCTATGGGGATTTTGCCGCCCTGTACACTTGCAATATCCACCTCCATCTGTGCATCTAAAAAGGTATAATAAGGTTCGGTCATTTCCGATGCGTATACACCAGTTGGCTTCCCTACCGTTATTAATTTTGCAGTTTTCTGATCGATTTTGTCAAGCGTTGATTGACTCGTTGTTATGATGATAGCTTTATAATGTTTTAAGTTATAGGGCTTTCGAGTAACATTTGATTTGTGAGGTAATTTCATTTATAGGATTTTTTTATATACTGTTTTAGTGTTCTTGTTTTCTAATTTCTCTATTTCACTCAAACCCTTTAGCAATCACAGCCTCTGCTAGTTTTCCTTGTGGAGTAAAATCTAAGTCCGACCAGCTATTAGTGCCTTTAAAATCACTACGTAATTGCCAAATATGTACGCCTTCTAACCAGTCTTTGTTCCAAACCTCATTAAAAAATGCGTCGTAACAATTGGCTTGTGTTTCAAAGGAAACGAGATCTTTGTGATCAGCATAATTTTCGATCCACTTCCACGGTTTTATGGCGCTATCGGCAGTACTCTTATAGCCCATTTCTGTGAATATAATTTTTTTGTCGAACGCTGCATGGACTTCCTCCATTGAGGGGAGGTGTTTTTGCCATCCCTCAGAAATTTGTTCAATACTTGGGTACTTGTTTTTTGTAAGCGGAAAATACGCCTGAATTCCTATATAATCGAGGTCACTCCAAAAAGTAATTTTTTTATACTCTTTCATCCAGTTGGCAGCATAAGTTAGTTTTCCAGAATAAATTTTTCTAATATCTTTTATAAGTGTTATCCAAAACTCTGATTTTTCTACGGATAAACGAGATAATTCTGTGCCAACACAAAATAATTCTACATTAGTTTCCTCAGCAATTTTGGCATAGAATAGGATGAAGTCTCGATAATTTTTTTGCCATAATTCCCAATTACTTTCAGTTGTTGGAAAAATATCAGAACGCCATTTTCCCTCAGTTGGGCTATGTATCCAAATGTGAGGTTTTAAAAAGATTTTAAATCCCATGGCCTGTGCAGTAGTAATTTGATTTTTCCAATTGTTCTTTTTTCGCGTACTATCCAATTTATCTCCTCTATGGTAGACTAGCGTAGGACTGTCGATATCATTTTGTCCACAAAATGGCACCAATGTAATCCAGTTGTAATTATTTTTTATAAAAGGCTGTAAATTTATAGAATCAAGAGGGCCAAAAACATGTGCTCCTTTTTGTTTTTGGTGCGTACAAACGGAGTTAGATGCGAACCCAATAAACACAACTACAAGCAAAATAACTGCAGTTATTTGTGAAATGATTCTAAATGAGGGTCGACTCAAAATTTTGTACATTAGTTTAGGTTTGGTTTATACATTCAAAAGTAACCAATAAATAAGTGCGCTAACAACGGCAGCAATTGGCAAGGTTAAGAGCCATGATAATAGGATTTTCTTGATCACTTTTATGTCTGCTTTTTTGGTGACCGTACCGATGCCAAAAATCGCGCCTACAGATACGTGTGTTGTTGAAACCGGCAACCCATGAATACTAGCTGTAGTTACCAAAAGTCCGGTGACTAAATTTGCTGTAAACCCCTGGCCACTATTCATTGGTGTGATTTTTTTGCTTATTATTTTGCCCACTCTTTTTGCATTTAATAAGCCACCTACTGCCATGGCTATGGCAACAGCACTCATTCCCCATTTAATAGCTAAGGCATTGATTACGATGAGTAATCCTACAATTTTTGGCGTATCATTTAGTCCTCTGGCAAAACTTACAATTCCTGCACTTATATAGTGCGCGACATCTAACAATTTCTGAGAGCTTATTCCCATGAATTTCCCGCTGTAAGTTTCGGTATATTCCTTTTTATTCATTAGTTTAATTGTTTTTGGAGTTTCAGATTCAATAGTCACAAACGTATTTGCGTTGATCGTTTTTACAACTGGAATTTTCTCCGACCCTACACAAATCCAACTTTGTTTGGTGAGCCCCATTGCCTTTCTAAGTTTTCTGAAAACAATATAAACTAAAAAACTTACAATAGCAGCCATAAGCGGACTGACAATTAATGGCATTAAAAACGTGCTACCTAATTTTGAAAAGTTAAATGCGGTTCCAACAGCGATAACTCCACTCCCAAATAATGCGCCTACCAGACTATGTGTTGTGGATATGGGCATTCCTATTTTTGTGGCTAGAAAAACAGTTATAGCGGCTCCTAAAGCAATTGATATCGCAAATTCAGGCGATTGAATTAAAGTGTCAGGAACTAAACCTTTCCCTGAAAAGTTTTTGACAAGTGAACTGGCTAAAAATATAGCTGCCATAGATCCCGCAAAGGTTGTGGCGGTAGCCCAAGCGATGGCCTTTTTGTAGTTGGTGGCGCCACTTCCAAATAGTGTGGCAACTCCTTTAAAATTGTCATTAGCACCATTACTATAGGCGAGAAAACATGCGGCTATAAATAGAATAATTAGAATCATAATTTGTTTTTTGGAGTGTAAAGTTTACACTATTCAGCACTGGAGTTCATAACTGCTTTATTGAAAAGGTGAAACTTGTTTATATTGCTGTAGTGGTAATACCGCTACCTTTATAGCGGGGATGTCATGTGTTAAAAATTAAATAGGACTAATCTGCTTTTACATAATGAGTGTACACTGAAGCACCAAAACAAAAAAAGCACAAACCTCATGGGTTTGTACTTTTTTAGGGATTAGCTATATCTCAGGATGTCATTTTTACTAGTCTTCCAGTAGTTCCAAAAGGATATTGGCCAGGTTTTCAGGTTGCGAAAAATTTGGAGTATGGCTAGAATTTAGTGTATATACTTTTTTAACGTTACCAGTATACATCGCCTTTTGTACTTCAATAGGTATAGCTTTGTCTTCGGTACATTCAATATAGAATTTAGGAATTTTACCGAAATTCTCATCTGTAATTTCCAGTTCATATTGTAATGGAGCTGCAGGTTCTGGCACAATGTTAGGTTTTGCACCCTCAAAGGCTTCTTTTGGAATATCATGAGCAAAAGCATTTTGCACTTCATCTTCGTTCACATACGCATAGGATTTGTCTTCTGATAGCTGAAAATTATCCACTGCTGTAGATCCTTTTACGCCTTGTACTGCACCAAAGAATGAACCGCCATTTGGCAATAGAAATGCAGTCAAATACACGAGTTTTTTAACTTTATCGGGTCTTAATTCTGCGGCTCTACTTACGGTGATGCCATTAAAACTGTGGCCAACTAAAATTACAGCTTCATCTTGTGAATCAAGAATATCTGTAAGTGTTTCTACATAATCATCCATGGTGATATTTGCAGGGGACGTCTTGTCACTTCCATGCCCTGGTAGATCGGGCGTTAATACTGTGTGTCCATTTTCTGTTAGCGTTTTTGCTACATTTCCCCATTGCCATCCACCTAACCAAGCAGAGTGCACTAATACATACGTTTCTTTTTTGTTCATTTTATTATTCTTAGAGTTATTAAATTGTTCTATTACTTCAAAATGATCGGCTTCTAATTTCCAAAGTCCATTTGTTTTTACCCAAGTTTCGTTTGTAATAATTCCTTTCCCCACATTCATTTTCCAATCGGATGAAATAATGGCTTTGGTTTTATGGACTATTTTCACTTTGGTATTGGAGTATTCTAAATCGGTTGCTCCCGATGCTATAAAAGGAGTCCAAAATTCGCTTATAGCTTTTCTACCCTCAAAAGTTCCAAACGGTTTGGCGACCATAATGGCATCTGCTGTATAAGCGTTTGCAATTCCGATGGTGTTTCCAGCATTGAAATTTGAGATCCATTTTTCGCTGGCATTTAAAACTTCTGTTTCTACTTTGTTTGTGCTAGAACATCCAATATTGAAAACCGAAAGTAGAACGATTGTCATAAGTGGATAAATTTTTCGTTTCATCATTTTTGTTTTTAAATTATTATGATACAAATGTAGAACGAGAACTAAGCGAAAACCTGTACCTTTTGATACAAGTGGAAAAATAAAATTAATAAAAGTGTTTTTAGAGGAGTTCGATTTGCTTAAAGTTTAAACTCACAACCCCTGAAAGTTCAAATTGTTTTAGGATTTTAGACACCACTTCTCGTGTGGTGCCAATCTCTTTTGCCAACTGACTATGAGATAGCTTAATATAAGGCGAATTATTTTTCTTACTAACCGATTGGATGTAATCTAACAAGCGTTTGTCGATTTTGTTGAACGCCAAATTTTTATAGGAATGAAGTAAGTCTTCATAACTAAAAATAAATGAGTTCGTCGTGAAGGCGTTCCATGATTTATATTTGAAACTCCATTCTGTGGCATATCTCACAGGAATTTTAATCAAAGTGGTTGCCTCTTCGGTTTTAGCATTTATGATGCTTTTACAATCTCTAAATGTAGCAGAAAGCGATAGGACACAGGTTTGGACAGGATTAACATAGTATAGCAGTATTTGCCGATCTTCATTTTCTTGCCATACTCTTACTTTTCCAGAAATCACCAAAGCTAACCATTTGATGTATTTGTGTTGCTCGACTATAAATGAATTCTTAGGAACTGTTTGGAGGATTCCTACATTGAGAATTTCCGCTTTTAAATCCTCCTCTATAATGTTTAAGGCTTTAAATAATTGGTCGAATTCTGTCATTTTATTTGGGGATAACATTTTGGGGATAAGTGTGTGATAGCTGTAGTCTTGAAGCCATCAATATTTGGTTTCATCAGAGTATTTATTTTATACGGTAATATTTTGAAATGCCATGTGTAGGTCATTTCAAGGTGTTTCCTCTTTAAAGAGAATCGACTTTCAGTTTAAAGGCTTTTTTTCACAGGACTTTTAAATACTATTAATTCTGAACCAGACATTAAATTTGCAATCCCTTTAGTTTTTGGGAATTGTTCCAGAATTATTTTGATAAATACAGTGATAGGTATGGCGAGAATCAGCCCAGGAATCCCCCAAATAAACCCCCAAAACATAAGCATTACTAAAATAGTAATTACATTGATTGAGAAAGATTTACCCATAAAAATAGGCTCCAAAATGGCACCCATAATGACTTGAACAAGAGCGATTGTAAGGATGAAAAACAATAAGACGCCGGTGGTGTCCAGCTCAACAATTGCAAAGAGAGACAATAGTAAAACTGAAATCACAGATCCGATCATTTGTACATAGTTAATTGCAAACGCAAACAATCCCCAAAAAAGAGGGAAACTTACATCAAAGAAATAGCAGGCAAGAGTAAATCCTAATCCTGTGAAAAAACTAACGATAAATTTTACTTTAATGAATGTGATTAAATCTTTTTCAATGCGCATGAAAACTTTAATAGATGAAAACTGTTGATGAATTACAACCTTGTTTAATATTTTTTGAAAATTTAAAGATTCTGAAAGCAGTAATATTGCAAAGAAAAAGGTCATTAAAGTCATTGTTAGCGTATTGCCAACCACATCAATTGTGGAACCAAAGGTTTTCGTTAAATCAATGTTCTCTAAATAATGAAGAAGAATACTTTTGTTTTCTATGCGTTCAATTCCAAAATAACTCTTGACTAGAGAGGTGAATGACTTTGCCCGTTAGATTAATGAACACCGCAATAATAATAATAACGATTAAAATGCTAATTGTTTTAGGCGTTTTTTTCTTTCTTAGCCAACGTACTAACGGCCAAAACAATAAGGCTATAAACATAGAGAAAACAAGCGGAATAAAGATGAAAGACAATAGCTTAAGCACGTAAAAAATCACGGGCAATGCAATTATTAATAAAAATATGTTAGTTGTTCTTCTTTCGTTCATTTTGGGTATGCTTTACTGTTAAGGGTAGTTGCAAAATTATGTAGCCTAGCGCTATTAATAGCTATTTTTATAGATAATTTTATTTTTTTTTAAAACTTCAATTTTTTAAGTTTAAAACGCTAACAACTTCTACACCTCCGTTTTACGAATGCTCTATAATAAATTAAGCGATACTTTTACTTTGTCACTCAGGGAGATCGTACATTAATTTATATATTGATGAGTTTTAATTAGGTTTTATTCTGTGAGAATTGGTGTTTAAGTATCGTAGTCTAAGCCAATTTTTTCTTTAACCCTGTCTATCAAGATACTCAAATCTAGTGTTGTTTTTAAGGGTAGCTTTGAGCTTTCTGTAGCGTGATTTAAAAGACAGGTATTTACTTCTTCTATTTCATGTATATAGCCATTTCCTTTGTACTTAATATCCAATAGTGTTTCTACGCCATTATGTAAACATGTCAGTTTTTCTGTATGATGAAACCGACGGTGAAGCTTTATCGAGCCGCTAGTTCCATGGATGTGAGCTTCTGTAGGCGTATCGGCATCAATAGTTGACTCGAGATTGGCTTTTGCCCCATTTTCGTAACTAAATGAGAGTGCACAAAAACTATCGACTCCCGTTTTCGTTAAGCGTGCCATCGCTTTAATATCGGAAGGAATCCCAAGCGTTAAAAGGCTTAAATAAATAGGATATATGCCGACATCTAATAATGAGCCGCCACCTAATTTTTTATTATAAACTCTACTTTCCGGGTCTGAATCGCCTTTGAATCCAAAATCTGCCTGCATAGATATTAGTTCTCCAAAGACATTTTTTTCTAGGAGTTCGATTACTTTTTCAGTGGCGGGTATAAACCGTGTCCAAAGGCCTTCCATTAAAAATAAGTTTCGCGATTTTGCTTCCTCTATCATGCGTTTCACTTCCTCAGCGTTCATCCCCATTGGTTTTTCACATAAAACAGCTTTGCTTTTTTTTAAACACATGATAGTGTTTTCGAAATGAAAGACATGAGGAGTCGCCACATATATAATATCTATTTCAGGATCCTCTGCCAATGTTTCATAGGACCCGAAGTGCTTCTTGGCCTTGTATTTTTTGCCAAATTCTTTAGCCTTATTGAGATCTCTTGATGCAACACCGTATAGTTGTGAAGTTTCTGAACGCTGTAAATCTGATGCAAAATTGTGAGCTATTTTACCTAAACCAATAATTCCCCAGTTTACTTTTTTATTCATTTATTCAAGCGGTGTTTATAATATAACGTATTATTTTTTTAGTTTCCAAGGAGGATTTAATCTATTGTCACCTGCAAAATACAAAATCAATTGATGACTATCAATATCCCTCAATCGTGCTTCTCTCCATAGCCAGTTTTGATCGGTTGGTAATTGGTCAAATTGAATGCCTTTTTTCACAAGTTCACTAACATATTCATCAAGATCATCACATTCAAAGTAAATTGAAACGCCACCACCCGTTGGTAAATATTCAGTTTGATGAATAGAAAACGTTGACCCTCCATTTGGACATGCAAACCGTGCGTAGTGGGGGAGTGCTGCGACGGTTAATTTCAGTCCTAATTTTTCGTAAAACGGTACTGACTTTGTCAAATCTAAAGACGGAATGGTGATCTGGTTTAGGTTCATGATTTAAATGTCAAGTTACGTAAAAAGGAGGTATTAGCAATTGACGATACATAGGCTTGATGGCAATTCCCCTTTGAGTCCAAGTGAATGTCACACCGTGTTTTCTGTAAGACTATCTATTTTGCAAGTCACTACTGCATAGTTTTCGGGTCGATCCTTAACAGTTTGATGCCAACAGACTCTACGAGCTTTTAGAAGAAATATAGTCGTCAACAAAATCTTCCAAGACATTTAGTGGAATAGCACCATGAGAAATAACGACTTCGTGAAATTCTCTAATATCAAAAGCATCTCCTAGAGCATCCTTAGCTTTTTTACGCAATTCCAAAATCTTCAACATCCCAATTTTATAAGCCGTAGCTTGACCAGGCATTACAATGTGTCGTTCTACCATTTTTATAGCGTCCAATTCAGCATTTGGTGTGTTATCCGTATAGTATTTAATTCCTGTTTCACGAGTCCATTTTTTGGTATGTATTCCCGTGTCAACGACGAGTCTACATGCACGCCACAATTCCATGGCCAAGCGTCCAAAATCAGAGTAAGGATCGGCATATAAACCCATTTCTTTTGGTATAAATTCAGAGTACAATCCCCAGCCTTCGGTATAGGCCGTATAGCCCCCAAACTTTCGAAACATTGGGACGTCTTCCAATTCTTGTTGAATGGCCAATTGCATATGATGCCCTGGAATACCTTCGTGATAGGCCAGTGCTTCCATTTGATAGCTAGGCATAGACTCCATATCGTATAAATTGGCATAATAAATCCCAGGTCTTGATCCATCTGCTGCAGGTCGATTATAAAATGCTTTTCCAGCTGATTTTTCCCTAAAAGCCTCTACCGCTTTCACTTCGATATCCGCTTTTGGTTTTGATATAAAAAGTTCATCTAATCGTGTTTTCATACGGTCTATCAACTGCACTGCTTCCTTCAAATAAGCATCTTTTCCTTGTTTGTCCGCACTATAATAGAACTGCTGGTCGGTTTTCATAAATTGAAAAAACTCTTGCAACGTGCCTTCAAAACCAACGTTTTTGCGAATAGCATCCATTTCTTTATGAATCCTAGCAACTTCTTTCAACCCAATCTCATGGATTTCATTTGCTGTTAAATTGGTTGTAGTTGTTCGTTTTAAAGCAGTGTTATAAAACGCATCTCCATCAGGAAACTTCCATGCGCCATGGTCGGAGTTTGCTCTTTCTTTTTGGTCTTTCATAAAAGAAATTAAACCGAGATAGGCTGGCTCTACTGAGTTTAATAGCGCCTGTCTTGCTTGAGTTTCTAGACTAGATTTCGTATCAGTATCGATATCCAATGTGTTTATTTTCTCTAAAAAATCGTTTAATAAAGTACTTTGTGTATTGCTCGAATCAAAAGGTTGCCCAACTAATATGTTTTCTGAATCTTGTATCACTTTGTCAAACACAAACTTTGGAGGGATGACGCCAATCGTTTCCCGCGCTTTTAAATTTGCTACCAATTGTGAGAAATACGCCTTAAAACCATTTAATCTCGACACATAGGCTTCAGCATCTTTAACATCATCAATTCGATGCATGTTTATCATAAATGCGGGCTTTTCGGACTGCGCCCCATGCATTTGATTTACAGGGTAATCATGGAGTCTGTACTTGTAGTCTTCAATACTATTTTCTATATTTTGCTTAAAGAGTTTATAGCTTAACAACGCCTCCTTAGAAAGGGCATCTACATTCACAGAGTCCGTTAACCATAAAAGTTTTTCTTTATTAGTTTGAAGGATTTTTTCTTCAAAAGCGAGTGAATTATCATTCAATTTTCCATAATCCTTTTTAATGCCAAGACGGGTTTGAAACTCTGGATACAGATCAACACTTTCATCAAAACTTTTCTGAAAAAAGGCATTCACTTTTTTTGATTCTGCAGCGATTTCAATAGCGGTATATACTTTTTTGTTTTTTTCTTTGCAAGACGTGTATAACACAACAATACAAAGTATCAGTAGTGGTCGTAAAATTATTTTTTTCATTATAAATTAATTTTAGTGTTAAGAAATAGTGGTCATGCAGATGCAAATGTGTGAAACTGCATAGTGCTTCATGAAATGATTTAAGTGCTTAATTTAGTTATTTTTAGTTAATACATTCCCATAATTAACGTAAATTTTTTCAGGCGAATACTTTGGTTTTTAATTAATACAACCCTGTTTTCAAAGTAGCGGTAATTATTATTTCTAGATTTAATGTAGTGTCTATAATTATTTTTCCTAAAACATCGTAAACGGTCACCTGTTCTAATTGAACACCGTTTGTACTAATAGTTAACGCATTCACAACGGGATTTGGATAAATTCTAATCAAATCAACTAAACAAAATATCATCAACACCTAATGCTAAATATTCACAGGGAGACGTTACTCGTTCTCCACCTGCCTATCCTGACCTTATACTAATTGTTGTGGCACCATTAACCGTCATTGCTGGAATTGTAATAGCCTCCAATCCAAACACGGCTTCGCCATTAGGAGTCCCATTTATTTAAAAAAATGAAACGCACTTTTGGCTCATTTATAGGATTAAAAGAAAAATTGGTTGTGAAAAAAAACGTTTGGAGTCTTAATTCATTCCTAAATATAATAAAAAATAAGTAATGAATTTAGATTGATAGACTAATTTCTTAACTACTTTTTTAGGACTGCTCTAGAAATTACCATTTTCTGAATTTCGGAAGTTCCTTCATAAATCTGAGTAATCTTAGCATCCCGCATCAAACGTTCGACGTGGTAGTCTTTTACAAAGCCGTTTCCACCATGAATTTGAACCGCTTCTACCGTATGTTCCATGGCAATTCGAGAGGCAAATAACTTTGCCATTGCGCTCGATGTATCATACGACACTCCTTGATCTTTATCCCAAGCCGCTTTCATGACCATATGACGGGCAGCCTCAATATCCGTAGCCATATCGGCCAATTTAAAAGCAATCGCTTGATGGTTACAAATTTCGGTGCCAAAAGCCTTGCGCTGTTTAGAGTAGGCCAATGCCAATTCATAAGCCCCCGAAGCAATCCCTAAGGCTTGTGCCGCTATTCCAATACGTCCACCAGACAGTGTTTTCATTGCAAATTTAAACCCAAATCCATCCGCGCCAATACGGTTTTCTTTAGGCACTTTAACATCATTAAATTGTAGTGTATGCGTATCACTTCCACGAATCCCGAGCTTATCTTCCTTAGGCCCAATTTCAAAACCAGCCATCCCTTTTTCAACTATAAAAGCATTGATCCCTTTTGAGCCTAAACTGCGATCGGTTTGTGCAATGACAATGTACACATCGGCTCGTCCACCATTAGTAATCCAGTTTTTAGTTCCATTAACCACATAATGATCGCCTTTGTCAATAGCCGTTGTTTGTTGGGAAGTGGCATCACTGCCAGCTTCAGGCTCGCTTAAACAAAAGGCACCAATATGTTTCCCACTTGCTAATTTTGGGAGGTATTTTTCCTTTTGAGCTTCTGTCCCATACGCCTCAATTCCGTAACACACCAGTGAATTATTGACTGATACGATCACAGAAGCAGAAGCATCTACCTTTGACAATTCTTCCATAATCAGCACATACGAAATGGTGTCCATCCCGCTACCCCCATATTTGGGATCCACCATAATACCCATAAACCCAAGCGCTCCCATTTTTTTTACTAAATTGTCGGGAAATTCTTGGAGTTCATCACGTTTAATAACACCTGGACGTAATTCGGTTTGTGCAAAATCACGAGCAGCATTGCGAACCATAAGATGTTCTTCAGTAAAAGAGAAATTCATAACAATAGTATTTAGTTCTCCAAATATATAAAAATATACTATGCGTGCATAGTAAATAACTGTAAATATAACTATGACCAATTTAAAACTTAAAAGGCAAACACATTTTAATGTTATTGGCGTCATGTCGGGAACCTCGCTTGATGGTGTCGATTTGTGTTATGCGCAATTTGAGTGGGACAAGTCTTGGCAGTTTCAAATTATCGCTGCGGAAACGATTAACTATTCCCAGCTATGGCAACAACGTTTAAGATCGGCTATAGATTTGGCGCCATCAGATTTAGACAAATTAAATTCAGCATACACACAATTTTTAGCGGATGTGATTGCTGCATTTATCAAAAAAAATAAGTGCAGCACTATAGATGCCGTTTGCAGTCATGGACATACGGTTTTTCATCAACCGAATCTAGGAAAAACCCTACAAATCGGCAATTTACCAGCTTTAGCAACAGCTCTAAATCAAATAGTCGTCTGTGATTTCCGAACTCAAGATGTGGCACTTGGCGGTCAAGGGGCTCCTTTGGTACCCATCGGCGATGCACTCTTATTTTCTGACTATGATTACTGCCTTAATTTGGGAGGCTTCGCCAACATCTCCTTTGAGCATCAAAACCAACGCATTGCTTTTGATGTTTGTCCAGTCAATATTGTATTAAATTATTATATGCAATCCTTAGGAATGGCCTATGACGATGGCGGTCAAATTGCGGCCAAAGGAACAGTTCACATCCCCCTACTAGAAGCATTAAACGCTTTAGAATTTTACAAACTGCCAGCCCCAAAATCTCTAGGTCTAGAGTGGGTCCAACGCGCCGTTTTACCCAGAATAGATGCCTGCGAACTCGAGGTGTCAACAGTGTTAAGAACAGTAGTAGAACACTGTGCAATTCAAATTTCAAACCTCTTAAAGACGCATCAATTGCAAAATGGATTACTTACAGGCGGAGGGGTGTTTAATGCATTTCTAATGCAGCGTATCTCAGACCACTATGGCCGTGATTTACCAATGGCAGAGGCGTCAATTATTGATTATAAAGAAGCCCTAATTTTTGGGTTTTTGGGCGTACTTAAATTAAGAAATGAACCCAATTGTCTACGCTCAGTCACAGGCGCTTCTCATAACCATAGTAGTGGATGTATTTATTTGCCCGAAAAAAAATAGTAAACCCATAGAATACTTGATTAGTTTTTTATATTTGTTGTAATCAATTTAGCGTCAAATAAACCCCTGAACAAAAAATTTATGGAAGCAGTAATTATCATTGTATTTATCGCAGGCTATTTAGCGATCACTTTAGAACACAGTTTAAAAATTGATAAATTAATACCAGCCTTAGTGATGATGGCCTTTTGTTGGGCATTAATTTCTTTTGGTATTGATGACTTTACCACTTGGTTTGATTCTGGAAAACATGCACTTCTTAGTAATTTCGAGCTGTTGAACCACAGCGAAAAAATGCATATTGTCGAAGAGTCCTTGTTGCATCACTTAGGGAAAACAGCAGAAATACTTGTGTTTTTATTAGGCGCCATGACTATCGTAGAAATCATTGCCTATTTTAACGGGTTTTCGACCATAAAAAACTTTATTAAAACCAAAAAGAAATCTAAACTACTTTGGATTTTTGCTGTTTTGGCATTTGTACTCTCTGCAATTATAGACAATTTAACCGCAACAATTGTTCTAATTTCGTTGCTTCAAAAAATAATTCACGACCGAAAAATGCGTCTTTGGTTTGCAGGTCTTATTGTAATAGCCGCTAACGCTGGAGGTGCTTTTTCTCCTATTGGCGATGTGACTACAACCATGTTATGGATTGCCAACAAGGTAACCACGGGCCATTTGTTTGCATACCTATTGTTGCCTTCCATTGTGTGTATGGTAGTCCCAACCTTTATTGCGTCAAAGTTATCCGTATTTAAAGGCTATTTAGAAATGGATACAAGCGAATCAGCAGCTGCAGGTCGTTTTAGTGGAACTATGCTCTATTTAGGGTTAGCTGCCATTGTCTTTGTGCCAATTTTTAAGATGGTAACCCATTTGCCACCCTATGTAGGAATGATGCTATCCTTAGGAGTTGTTGCCGTATTTGCGGAAATTTACAGCTCTTCAAAATTTAGTATGGAAGGATTAGATAAAGAAGGAACTGAGGAGCTTGTACATGTCAGTCCAGTTCATCAGTCGTTATCAAAAATAGAATTACCGAGTATCTTATTTTTCTTAGGCATATTAATGGCCGTTGCTGCATTGGAATCTTTAGGGATTTTATTTGGATTTGCAGATTGGCTTAAAGTAGCCACACCAACTTTGGGCACAGAATTACCAGGATCCGAAGTATCCGATTTGGTAGTCCTACTATTAGGCGTAGGCTCTGCAGTTATCGATAATGTACCTTTGGTCGCTGCCTCTTTAGGTATGTTTTCAGAACCGATGGATCATCAGCTTTGGCATTTTATAGCCTATTCGGCTGGAACAGGGGGCAGCATGTTGGTCATTGGATCGGCGGCCGGCGTTGTGGCTATGGGTATGGAGAAAATTAACTTTTTCTGGTACCTAAAAAAAATCTCTTGGTTAGCTCTATTAGGCTTTTTAGCAGGAGCAATCACATTTTATTTTACAAGAACACTCTTTTAAAAATACTTTAGTTCACATTTTTACGTTTTAAAATTCAAAGTAATACTTAAACATATATGATTTCTACCAGTATTCAAGACGAAATTGCCGTCCAATTAGATGCAGAATCCGTCGAAAAAACATTATCGATTGTCGAGTTGATTAAAAGTGGAGGTCTCGCTGGGCAGCTCATTATAGCCCTGTTAACAGTACTCCTTGTAGTCGCACTCTATATTTATTTTGAACGCTTGTTCACCATAAAAGCGGCATCTAAAGTGGATCCAAACTTCATGAACCAAATAAAAGATCATGTGGTAAATGGTCAAACCCAAGCTGCAAAAGCATTGTGTGTGCAAATCAATTCGCCTGTATCACGATTGATTGATAAAGGCATTTCTCGGATTGGACGCCCATTGGCCGATATCAATTCAGCCATTGAAAACGCCGGAAAATTAGAAGTCTATAGCTTGGAGAAAAACGTCAGCATTCTTGCAACTATTTCGGGAGCCGCCCCCATGATTGGGTTTTTAGGAACCGTTATAGGGATGATCTTATCTATTTTTGAAATTGCCAATTCAGGTGGTCAAATCGATATTAAACTTTTAGCCGATGGACTGTACACCGCCATGACCACCACGGTCGCTGGATTAGTGGTCGGGATTGTCGCTTACATTGCGTTTAACCATATCGTCGGACGTACCAACAAAGTCGTCTATCAAATGGAAGCCAATTCGGTGGAGTTTTTAGACCTACTTAACGAACCTATTTAGGATGAATATTAGAGGTCGAAATAAAATATCTCCAGAGTTTAATATGTCGTCCATGACGGATATTGTATTTCTATTGTTGATTTTTTTCATGATCGCATCCACTTTGGTCACCACCAATGCGATTGATATTTTACTGCCAAAAGCCAGTGGGAAAACAGAAAATAAAAAATCGATTGCCGTCAGTATTAAAAAAGATTTATCATTTTATATTGAACAATCCAAAGTTGAGGTTCAAAATTTAGAAGCTGAATTACTTCAATTACTCCAAAACCAAACCGCTCCAACCCTTGTATTGAGAGCTGAAAAATCGGTCCCTGTAGACTATGTCGTTAAAGTGATGGACATTGCCAATCGAAATAAATTTAAAATCATTCTCGCTGTAAATCCGAATTAAGATGGGCTACTTTAAAACCAAACATCAAAAACATTCCGCACGATTGACCACCGTCATCATGCTGTTGTTGATTTTGTTGCTGTTTGTGGTCGGTCCTGGATACATGGATCCACCTTTAGAGTATGGTGTTGCGGTTAATTTTGGAACTTCCGATACGGGCAGCGGTGCTGTGCAACCTAAAAAACCGTTGGCATCTGAAACTACTCCAGTTTCTGAGCCCGTTATAGAACCTGTGAAATCCACAGCACTCGTTGAACCCAGCGCACCTGCCGCAGCAGAAGAGGTTTTGACTTCAGAAGATTTAGAATCCATTGCCATCAAAAAAGCAGAAGCTGAAACGGCTAAGTTGAAAGCGGATGCGGATGCCAAAGAGAAGGCAGAAGTTGAGGCGAAAGCGAAAGCAGAGGAAGAGCGTCTCAAAAAAGAAGCCGATTTAAAAGCGAAAAAGAAACAAGAATTAGATGCCCTCATGGGCGGTATTGGATCAGATGACGGTACGGATACAGGCTCAGAGGGTGATGATGATACTGCGGGCGATAAAGGCCAACTGAATGGTAATCCCTATGCGCCCAGTTATTTTGGATCTCCGGGTAGTGGAAATGGAGGCGTTGGCTATGGACTGAACGGTCGTGGGCGTCCGTCCAAATCGAAAGTGATTCCTGAC
>JABAYZ010000230.1 GCA_018608735.1 Flavobacteriaceae bacterium
AAATACTCTATCAGTACTGTTACAGTATTTAAAAAATAGATAAATTGAAGATCTAATTGCACAATTAGTTTCAATATTTAATAAAATATAATCGAGGGAAGTAAAGTACAAAAGGTGAGTCTTATTCACCTTTCTAATCCTTTACTCTATAATTAATCCATAGATCACCGATCAATTTCAGTGGTATATGTTAAATTGTAAGTATATGAAAATTAATGGACTAAGGTGGTGGATTATCACATTGATATTTATCGCCACAGTAATAAATTATATCGACCGAACTGCATTTGCGTTATTATGGCCTGAAATGGGCGAAGATTTGGGTATGGATAATTCTGATTATGCCCTCATGCTCAATGTTTTTATGTTCACATACGCAGCCAGTAAGTTTTTATCTGGTAGATTATATGACAAAATAGGCACAAGAATAGGTTTTACTTTATCTATAATAGTATGGTCTTTGGCAGCTGCTTTTCATGCTGTAGCAAAAGGCATAGTTTCATTATCAATAGTTCGTGGTTTACTCGGATTAGGAGAAGCAGGACTATGGCCTGGGACTGTTAAAAGTAATGGCGAATGGTTTCCAGTAAAACAAAGAGCACTTGCTCAAGGTATTTTCAATTCTGGAGCTTCTATAGGAAATGTAATAGCCCCTTTAATTATAGTTTTTCTATATGCACAATTTGGTTGGAAATCAACTTATATAATATTAGGTCTTGCTGGCTTAATATGGGTACTCCCTTGGCTTATTCTAAATAAGAAAACTAAACCCGAAGACCATCCTTGGATGACAGAGGAAGAACGCAAGATGTTGATTGATGATCGCATAGAGAATAATGTGGTGGTGGTAGAAGGAACTAAAAGCTTAAGTGTTTCAAAAATATTAAGCTACAAAGAACCTTGGGGGATTTTATTGTGCAGATTTTTCATTGAACCTATATGGTGGTTTTTTGCTGGTTGGATGCCAATTTATCTAAACTCTAAGTTTGGACTAAGCATAGAAGAAATTGGTAACACGATGTGGATTTCTTATCTCATTGCCGCAGCTGGTAGTATTGTAGGTGGTTTGTTCACGGAAGTTATTATAAAAAGAACCTCCACCGATTTTGGAAGAAAAGCAAGTATAGTGCTAGGGAGTCTATTAATTATTATAGGATTTGTATCGATCATACTTTTTGTAAATGATTCTAATTATATGACTTTCATATACCTAGCCGGGTTAGCACTATTTGGATTTCAGTTTGCCATAGGAAATATTCAAACATTATCAAGTGACCTATTTAGGGGGCCATCTGTAGGTACTTTAGCTGGATTAGCTGGAACTGTTGCCGCTTTTTCGGTTATGATTATGAATTGGTTTATTGGAAGAATAACAGAGGGAGGATCATATATCCCTGCTTTAATAACCATTACGGCATCAGTAGTTATAGCTGTATTGGCAATTCTAATTTTGATTAAAAAAGTAAAATTAGTAATAAACGAAAAAACAATATAAATTAAATTATAATTAAGCATAATTAAACATGAGTAATACACAAAAAGTAGCAATTGTTACAGGAGCAACTGGTGGAATTGGTTTTGAAGTAGCAAAACGATTAGGCACTGATGGATATATCGTAATTTTAAATGGAATTGAAGATACTGCTGGTGCAAAACGTGTTGAAGAATTAATCGCTTTAGGGATCGACGCAGAATATCGCGGTTTTGATGTCACCAATGAAGAAGCAGTTGCCTCAAATATAAAAGCAATTGGAGAAAAGTATGGAAAAATAGATGTTTTGGTCAACAACGCTGGTGGTCTTGGCGGTCGTTCAAGATTTGAAGAAATGACAACAGATTTTTACAGATTTGTTATGGCTTTAAACTTAGACTCTGTCTTTTTTGCCTCAAGAGCTGCTATTCCATTTCTGAAAAAAGGAGAGCACCCATCAATCATAAACTACACGTCTAACGCTGGATGGACAGCGGGAGGTCCAGGAGCAGGAATTTACGGCACATCCAAAGCTGGAGTTCATGCCATAACCAGAGCACTTGCAAAAGATTTAGCTGAATATGGGATACGTGCAAATGCTGTTTCCCCTGGAACAATAGATACGCCGTTTCATGCACAAATTAAGGCAACCAAGCCAGAAGTTTTTGCTTCATGGGCTAACAATATTATGTTAGGAAGGTTGGGGCAGCCAGAAGATGTTGCAGGTGTAGTTTCTTTTCTTGCAAGTAAAGATGCTTCATTTATTACAGCTGAAACGATCCAAATTGGAGGGGGGCAAGCTTTAGGCATTTAATTTTTTAGAATCAAACCTATTAAAATAGAGACAATGAAAAAAGTTGTAACATTTGGAGAAATCATGCTAAGACTCGCTCCAAAAGAATATTTAAGATTTTCTCAAGCCACAAGCTTCGATGTAATTTATGGAGGAGGAGAGTCTAATGTAGCAGTTTCACTAGCAAATTATGGAGTAGAAGTAGATTTTGTAACACGTTTACCGAAAAATGATATCGGGCAATGTGCCATGATGGAAATGCGTAAAAGAGGGGTAGGAGTCGATAAAATTATTTATGGAGGTGATCGCCTTGGAATATATTTTTTAGAAACAGGCGCAGTAAGTAGAGGCAGTAAAGTAGTTTATGATCGTTCACATTCAGCCATTTCTGAAATTGAGCCAGGAATGGTTGATTGGAACGCAGTATTTCAAGATGTTGCATGGTTCCATTGGACAGGAATCACACCAGCAATTTCTCAAGGTGCTGCCGATGCGTGTTTAGAAGCGGTGAAAGTTGCTAGTGAAATGGGTGTCACTATTTCAACAGATCTTAATTACAGAGCCAAACTTTGGAATTATTGTGACGATACTCATAGAGAAAAAGTAATGACAGAATTAACTTCCTATTGCGATATAGTTCTTGGGAACGAAGAAGATGCTGAAAAGCATTTTGGAATTCATCCAGAAGGCCTAGATGTACACAAGCATGGTCATGATGTTAAAGCAGAAGCTTTTCTTTCTGTATGTAAACAAATGATGGCTAAATTTCCAAGAGCAAAGAAAGTGATCACAACATTGAGAGGATCAATTTCAGCATCTCACAACACTTGGGCAGGCGTTTTATACGATGGAAAAAAAATGTACGAAACAACGCAGTATCAAATTACAGATATAGTCGACCGTGTAGGTGGTGGAGATTCATTTATGGGAGGTTTGATCTACGGACTATTAAACTACCCGGAAGATGACCAAAATGCTCTCGATTTTGCAGTAGCAGCATCCTGTTTGAAGCACACTATCAAGGGAGACGCAAATTTAGTAACTGTATCAGAAGTTGAAAAACTAATGGGAGGTGATGCTTCCGGTAGAGTAGCAAGATAATTATTATGGCAATTTTTTCAAGAATACAAGTCGCAGAAACCATGAAACAAACAGGGCTAGTGCCCTTGTTTTATAACTCTGATATCGAAATTAGTAAGAAAGTTGTCGAAGCTTGTTACAGAGGCGGTGCTCGTCTTTTAGAATTCACTGCAAGAGGAGATTTTGCTCATGAGGTCTTTGGAGCATTAAATAAATATGTCCTTAAAAAACTTCCAGGGATGATTATGGGAGTGGGGTCAGTCACTGATGCTGCTTCAGCATCTAGGTATATGGCATTAGGTGCCAATTTCATTGTAACTCCTGTGCTTCGTGAAGACATTGCATTGATTTGTAATCGACGTAAAGTTTTATGGTCACCTGGTTGTGGTAGCTTAACAGAAATTGCTCGTGCCGAAGAACTGGGATGTGAAATTGTAAAATTATTTCCTGGAGGAATTTATGGCCCCGATTTTGTAAAAGCAATAAAAGGTCCCCAACCATGGACAAGCATTATGCCTACAGGCGGTGTTTCGCCTACTAAAGAAAGCTTGGAGTCTTGGTTTAAGGCAGGTGTTACTTGTGTTGGGATGGGATCTAAATTAATAAAAAAAGGAGCTTCGGGCGTTTATGACTTATCAGCAATCGAACTTAATACACGCTTTTCTATAGACACCATTCAACAAATGAGTAACGTCTGATACTTGTTAAGGAACGCCATTAAATACATGTTAATTAGCACTTTGGCGTTTACGTTACTGAACGCAGCTGTCAAGTATTTACAAGTATTCACCCCCTATCAACTTGTTTTCTTCAGATCAATTGGATCGTTATTTTTCACCATTCCATTTTTATTGAAAAATAAGATTTCAATGGTTGGTAACAAACAAAAGCTATTGATTCTTAGAGGAGTAGTAGGAGTCACTTCCATGTTGTTTTTCTTTATGTCAATGAAATATTTGCCTTTGGGGTCTGCTGTATCTTTAAGGTATTTAGCACCATTGTTCGCTGCCATTTTTGCATGGGTCGTTTTAAAAGAACACATAAAATCAATTCAGTGGATGTTTTTCTTGATGGCTTTTATAGGAGTTCTCATTATGAAAGGATTTAATACTCAAATTAATTTCACAGGATTTATCTTTATTTTAATCTCAGCTATTTTTAGTGGTTTAGTCTATGTTTTAATTAGAAAAATAGGAACTCATGACCATCCAGTAGTTGTTGTACACTATTTTATGATAATTGCAACGCTTGTGGGAGGTGTTCTTTCAATTGTACATTGGAGGACACCAGAAGGATTTGAATGGCCACTTTTATTAAGTTTAGGCATCTTTGGCTATATTGGACAAGTATATATGACCAAAGCCTTTCAAGGAGCTCAAACTAATATTGTTGCACCTCTTAAATATCTTGAAGTTGTTTTTACAATGCTCTTAGGGATTGTATGGTTTGAGGATTTATATAATTTTTGGAGTTTACTAGGAATACTTCTTGTAATTACGGGACTCATTTTAAACATGAAAATTAAAAACCATTAAATTTTTGACACTAAAAATTGGTATAAATTTCACATTCATAATTCGCTCAACAATGAAATAAACGCGTCAATTGAAACGGCCTTGTCTACGGAAAAATCGCCGATTCTCGTACGTCGAAGTGCAGATAGATGCGCGCCAGATTCTAAAGCTTTTCCAAAGTCAAACGCCAATGAACGGATATAAGTGCCTTTGCTACAAGTGACACTAAAGTCAACGTTGAGCCCCTCTATTTTTGTAATTTCAAACGCATTAATGGTCACTTTTCGAGAGTTGATTTTCACACTTTCTCCAGCACGTGCAAATTCATACAGACGTTTGCCATCTTTTTTAAGAGCAGAAAAAACGGGAGGAAATTGATCAATTTCGCCCATAAATTTCGCCGTTGTTTGCTGAATCAGTTCTGGGGTAATATGTGCAGTCGGAAACGTCTTATCAATTTCGGTTTCTAAGTCATAAGATGGTGTAGTACTCCCCAGCACAAAAGTACCCGTATAGGTTTTAATCTGCCCTTGAAATGTGTCTATTTGTTTCGTCATTTTCCCCGTACAAAGGATTAATAAACCTGTGGCTAAAGGGTCTAACGTCCCTGCATGACCCACCTTAATTTTTTTCAAATCAAAGGCTTGTCGAATATGCCAACGTAACTTATTCACCACCTGAAATGAAGTCCATTCCAGAGGCTTGTCAATCAATAACACTTGACCGTCTAAAAAATTCTGAGCAGTTTTCATCGCCAATTAAAATGTTAAGATGATGGCTAATATTCCGGCGACAGCACAGTAGTAAGCAAAATAGTTCAATTGACTATTTTTAACCAAACGAATCATTAGCGTACAAGCAAATAGTCCTGAGATAAAAGCGGCCAAAAACCCTGCGGACAAACTACTAAAATTTTCAGCATTATAGTTCAAATCTCCACTAATAAGATCTTTAGCTATTTTTCCGAAAATCAAAGGAATTACCATCAAAAATGAAAACCGAGCTGCTTTTGATTTGTCATTACCAAGTAAAACGGAAGTAGAAATTGTAGCTCCTGAGCGAGAAATACCAGGGAGCAGTGCAATGGCTTGCGAAATCCCAATAATAAACGCATCCCAAAACCCTACTTTCTTCTCTGTTGCTTTTGCGCGATCTGCCAAAAACAATAATACAGCGGTAACAATAAGCATTGCTCCAACAAGAAGAATATCATTGCCGAAAAGCGCCTCAAGCTCCGATTCAAACAGTATTCCAACACATCCAGCAGGCAACATGGAAATCATTATTTTGACTATAAACTGAGTATCCTCATTCCATTCAAACTTCAATAAAGCAGCGATCAATATCACGATATCTTTTCTGAAAATGATTAAGGTGCTAAGGGCAGTTGCAAAATGAAGTACAACCGTAAAAATCAAGCTGTCTTGAGGTATGGATTCATCGCCTAAAAGCGCTTTTCCAATTTCGAGATGACCACTAGAAGATACAGGTAAAAACTCAGTAAGGCCCTGGACAAGGCCCAGTAAAATACTGTCAAAAATATCCATTTATTTCTTGAAGGTTTTAAGGATGGCATAAATCTGAATTCCAAACCCAATCAGAATTAGTGTGGGTGCTACGCGAATTCGTTGTACACTAAATATCTCAGGATTGAATACGTTAGGATCATCCGAACCACCGCCGGCCATTAAAATAAATCCTAAAGCAATTAGGCTAAGGCCAATAAACATCCATTTGTAGTTTTGTTTCCCAAAAATAAAATTAGACTTTGCAGTCTCTTTACGTTTCTGTTCTCCCATAATTAATTAAATTTCGTGATTGTAAAAGTATGCTATGCGTTGAAACTAAAAAAGTAATGTAAGTTACCTTTGGTAGTTGGGTCTATTATTAATAAAGTTGATCTGTTTTAAGGTTTAAAAAACGTTGAGTTGCAAAAAATGTACTCCACCAAGTAATCAATATTCCTATTAAAAAAATGGCGACAAACAAAGCCCCTATGGTTACTTGATTTTGAATCAATTCAAACTCAGGAAAAGATTTATCGACATAATATAACACAACGCCCATGCCTACTACAGCCATAAGCGATCCCAAAATTCCCAGTCGGATACTTCGCCAAATAAAAGGGCGCCGTATAAATTTTTTGGTCGCGCCAACCATTTGCATGGTTTTGATCGAAAACCGTTTTGAATAGACCGCCAATCTAATAGAACTATTTATAAGCAAGACAGCAATTGCCGTAAAAATTCCGCTGATAATTAAAATCCATAAACTTAAACGTTTTACATTACTATTCATTAACGACACAAGATCTCTGTCATATTTGATGTCCTCCACAAAGTTCTTTTTCAGCGTACTTTCAGAAATACTGTCCAAGCGACGGGCGGTCACATAATCAGCTTTAAGGTTTACTTCAATAGAATTTTTCAAAGGATTGTAGCCCACATCATCTAAAAAGTCTTCACCATATTCTAGCTTCATAAAGTCAGCTGCAGATTCTTTCGAAACAAACTTTGTCTGTTTCACATACTCAGAAAAAGCCAAGCTTTTTTCGAGCTGCTTTATTTCTACATCTTTAGAAGAGTCTTCTAAATAGATGGTTAGGATCACTTGTTCTTTAAAATTATCAGAAACCGATTTTGAGTTGAGCACCAATAAACCCAAAAGTCCCAATAAAAATAAGACCAAAGCAATACTCAGTACGACCGAAAAATAGGACGAAATTAAACGACGGTTTTGATGTTTTTCAAAAGATGAACTCATAGTAAATGTCTTGCAAATGTAAAAGTATAAAAAAACTTACTTAAATGGCTAGTAATTCCCTGAAAACAAATAAACATTCTGTTTGCTAAAGATAGTTTTTTACTTGCCAAATAAACCGTAAATTTGTCGCTATTAATGACGTTAATATGATGTACAATTTCAATGAAATTGAAGCCAAATGGCAAAAATACTGGGCTGAGAAACAGACATTTCTTGCCGATAATAATTCAACAAAACCCAAATATTATGTCTTAGACATGTTCCCTTATCCTAGTGGTGCAGGTCTTCATGTCGGGCATCCACTTGGCTATATTGCATCGGATATTTATGCACGCTACAAACGTCATAAAGGGTTCAATGTGTTGCATCCACAAGGCTACGATAGTTTTGGATTACCAGCAGAGCAATATGCCATCCAAACAGGGCAGCATCCAGCAGTGACTACCGAAGCCAATATAAAAACCTACCGCCGTCAACTGGATCAATTGGGCTTTTCATTTGATTGGTCTAGAGAAGTACGTACTTCTTCACCAGACTATTATAAATGGACCCAATGGATTTTCATCCAATTGTTTAATTCCTGGTATAATAATTCATCCAATAAAGCGGAAGCTATAGAGACTCTCGTCAAGCTATTTTCTGAACAAGGAAATGCACAAGTTGATGCGGTTTGCGATGATGCCATACCACAATTTACGGCTGAAGAATGGAATGCATATTCGTCCGAACGTCAACAACAAATTCTATTACAATACCGATTAACATATTTAGCAGAGACTGAAGTGAACTGGTGTCCAGAACTGGGAACCGTTCTGGCCAATGACGAAATCGTAAACGGCGTCTCCGAACGTGGAGGCTATCCTGTGATTCGAAAAAAAATGACCCAATGGAGTATGCGAATTTCTGCCTATGCCGAACGTCTTTTACAAGGGCTGAATACCATTGACTGGACAGATGCCTTGAAAGAAAGTCAGCGAAATTGGATTGGAAAATCCGTTGGGGCATCAGTAGTATTTAATCTTAAAGATCATAACTCTACAATTGAAGTGTTTACCACACGACCCGATACGATTTATGGGGTGTCTTTCATGACCCTCGCTCCTGAGCATGAATTGGTGAGTCAGATCACCACAGCAGATCAAAAATCAGCAGTGGAAGCCTATGTTTTAGCCACTGCAAAACGTAGTGAACGTGATCGAATGGCAGATGTAAAAACTATATCGGGCGTATTTACAGGCGCTTATGCCGAGCATCCCTTGACTAAAAAACCCGTCCCGGTTTGGGTGGGCGATTATGTTTTGGCAGGTTATGGAACGGGTGCTGTGATGTCAGTTCCTTGTGGTGATCAGCGCGATTATGATTTTGCGAAACATTTTAACATAGAAATTCCAAATGTTTTTGAGGGCGTCGATATCAGTCAACAAGCCTATACCGATAAAGCCAAAACGATTATTGCAAACAGTGATTTTCTAAATGGACTTGAATATAAAGAGGCCTCTAAACAAGCTATTGAAGCCTTAGAAGCAAAAGGACATGGTTTAGGAAAAACCAACTACCGACTCCGTGATGCGGTGTTTTCTAGACAACGCTATTGGGGCGAGCCATTCCCTGTGTATTACGTGAATGGATTGCCACAAATGATTGCGGCAGAACATTTGCCAATCAGTTTGCCAGAAGTTGAAAAATATTTACCAACCGAAGAAGGTGAACCACCATTAGGCCGTGCCGAGGTTTGGGCATGGGACACCACTCGCAATACCGTTGTAGAAAACAGTCAAATAGACCATCAAACCATTTTTCCATTAGAACTCAATACCATGCCAGGATGGGCGGGGAGCTCTTGGTATTTTAACCGGTATATGGATGCACACAATTCCAATGAATTTGCGAGCTCCGAAGCCTTAAATTACTGGAAAGAAGTGGATTTATACATAGGCGGTAGTGAGCATGCCACGGGACACTTGCTTTATGCGCGTTTTTGGCAAAAATTCTTATTTGATTTAGGCGTTGTGCCTGTGGATGAGTTTGCTAAAAAACTGATCAATCAAGGAATGATTTTGGGGAACAGTGCGTTTGTAGGACGAATAGAGGGCACCCATACTTTTATGCCTGCTGATAAAATTACCACAGAAACGATTCAGTGGATTCATGCCGATGTATCTTTCGTAAACGCCTCTGATGAATTAGACATTGAAGCCTTTAAAAATTGGAGAGAAGAGTTTAAAAACGCGACGTTTGTTACAGATGATAACGGTCTTTTTAAAGTTAAAAGAGAAGTCGAAAAAATGTCTAAATCCAAATACAATGTCGTCAATCCAGATGCAATTTGCGAACAATATGGCGCAGATTCATTGCGTTTATACGAAATGTTTTTAGGGCCACTAGAACAATACAAACCCTGGAATACGTCTGGAATTACAGGGGTTCATAATTTCCTTAAAAAATTATGGAAACTATATATTGGTCAAGATGGACTTAAAATCTCAAACACTGAGCCCTCAAAAGACCAGCTAAAAACCCTGCATAAAACCATCAAAAAAGTTACCGATGACATTGAGAATTTCTCATTTAACACCTCGGTATCTACCTTTATGATTGCCGTAAATGAACTCACCGCTCAAGGCTGTGAGTCCAAAGAAATTTTAGAACCGTTATTGGTATTGATTGCACCTTATGCACCACACATTGCAGAGGAACTATGGCGCCAATTAGGTCATAATGAATCAATCTCAACAGTTGATTTTCCAGAATTTGACGCGAGTCACTTGATAGAAAGTACCAAAGCCTACCCCGTGTCTTTTAATGGCAAAATGCGATTTACTCTAGAGTTGTCGTTAGATTTAAGTAAAGACGAAATTGAAGCAGCAGTAATGGCGGATGAAAAAACGCAAGCTCAATTGGATGGACGTACCCCGAAAAAAGTGATTGTTGTACCTGGTAAAATTGTTAACATTGTTGGATAATATAGATTCTATTGAAGTCATTGGGCTCATTGCCGCCTGTTTAACCACCTATGCGTTTTTGCCTCAGGTATACAAAACATGGAAAACCAAAGATGTCTCAGGGTTTTCATTACCTACCTTTTCGTTGTTTTTTTTAGGTATTGTATTTTGGTTGGTGTACGGGATTTTAAAAGATAGTTTGTCTATGATCCTGGCCAACACGATTACATTAGTATCGTCATTCACGCTATTGGTCTTTATATACAAGTATCGAAATCGTTAAAATTTAGGATCATTTTTTTAGTTTTAAAAATTGGTGTTATATTTGAGATGTAACTAAATCTAAAAACACACACTATGACATCCTATTATCTAATACTTGGTGCCATCGGCTTAGTAAGTTGGCTTGTGAGTTCAACTTTAAAACGAAAATTTGCCACCTATTCAAAAATCCATTTACGCAATGGCTTGAGTGGCGCTGAAGTTGCCGAAAAAATGCTGTTAGATCACGGTATTAAAGGCGTAAAAGTTGTATCAACACCAGGCCGTCTGACCGACCATTATAATCCTAGAGATAAAACAGTAAATCTAAGTGAAGCGGTTTATAACCAGCGAAATGCCGCCGCCGCCGCCGTGGCTGCCCATGAATGTGGACATGCGGTTCAGCATGCGCAAGCCTACAGTTGGTTACAACTGCGTTCAACACTTGTGCCAGCAGTAAATATTTCTTCAAAATTATCCATGTGGTTGATTATTGGAGGCCTGATTTTAGGCTTTGGAGCTGGGCTCGGTTTAGGGTATTGGGTGGTTGTTACTGGTTTTGTTTTGATGGCCGTTGCTACCGTTTTTAGTTTCGTAACATTACCCGTAGAATACGATGCCAGTAACCGTGCATTGGCATGGTTAAAAAACAAACACATGTTATCTCAAGAGGAATATAAAGGCGCTGAAGATGCACTAAAATGGGCAGCACGCACCTACTTGGTAGCAGCACTTGGTTCTCTAGCGACTTTAGTCTATTGGGGTCTTCAGATTTTCGGAAGAGATTAATTATATTTTAATCTGTCGGTCAATTTGTTGATCTAATGAAATAAAAGTTTCTGTTCTTGATACGCCCGAAATGGGTTGAATCTCTTTGTTTAAAACAGACATAAGGTGTTCATTGTCTTTACATAAAATCTTGATTAAAACACTCCAATTTCCAGTGGTATAATGGCATTCTAATACCTCAGGAATTTTTTTGAGTTGTTTGACGGCATCTGAATTGTTTTTGGCTTTTTCTAGAAAAACGCCAACAAACGCCATTGTTGTAAAGCCCAAAACTTTTGGATTCAATACAAACTTAGAGCCAGCAATAAGTCCAGAGTTTTCTAGCTTTCTTAAACGTTGATGGATCGCAGCACCAGAAATCCCAACACCACGCGCAATTTCTAATACTGGTGTGCGCGCATCTTTCATTAATGCTCTTAAAATTGTTTTGTCAATACCATCAATTTCAATTTTTTTATTCATTTTTTGATATGATTTACTGTTTTACAGACCAAAAATATGTAAATTATATCAATATGTAACTGAATTAGGTGTTTAAAGGATTATATCCGAAGTATTTTCCTTTTTTTTCATTAAATATGACTCCAAAATCTTTTAATTCACTTAAGATTGGCTCATATAGTTCCTTTTTAGTAGGGATTTGTACGCCATAGGTTTGTATTTTTCTGTTTAATATTGCTAAAGCTGCAATTCCAACAGGTAATCCTACAGTTTTTGCCATAGCAGTAAACGTTTGGTCTTCGCCAATACAAACCATGGTGGCATCAATCTGATGTTTTTTACCCCCTAATTCATATCCGAATTTATGATACATTACAATCATATCTTTGTCTTTTGGACTTAAACTCCAACTGTCTAGAAGTATTTTTTGAAGAATTTGTGCAGGTGTAGCATTTTTCAACGTCACTTTTTTCATATCGCTAAAGAGGTCCAATTCTTCTAACTTCTCCCATACAATGTCATCCTGATCAATTTTTAGTTGATATCGTAGTTTTAACTCTACTGAATCTGTAGGGCTATAGGGTAAGAATGAATTGACAAAATCGCGATAACTCATATTTTCACTATCGGCGATTGTATAACTGTCATCGGTCATACCTAGAAGTACAAAAATTTGCCAAGCTCTACTAAAACCAACCCGTCTTATGGTCCCTCGATATAGCGTTTTGATTGTTTCCAAACCATATGCATTTTGGTACTTTAGAGAATCTCTATTGGCATAAGCTTCAAACCGTCCATACCCTTCGACTTCCAAAAACTCTGTACGTCTAAATAAACGATGATAAGGGATATATTTGAATTTCCCCTCCTGAAGGAATTTTGCAGTACCACCTTGTCCCGCCAATACAACATTTCGAGGGTTCCAAGTGAATTTATAATTCCAAAGGTTATTGTCACTTTCAGGAGCCATCAGCCCCCCAGTAAAGGATTCAAAGAGAATCATTTTTCCTCCCGATTCTGTAATGCGATCAATGATTTGCATAGCACTCATATGATCTACTCCAGGATCTAATCCGATCTCATTTAAAAATATCAGGTTTTTAGCTTTTGCTTCCGCATCTAAGGCTTTCATCTCATCACTTACATAGGAAGCTGTTACCATGTGTTTACCAAAAGCTAAGCAGTCTTTCGCAACTTCTATATGAAATCTAGCAGGCAGCATCGAGATCACAATATCAGCGTTTGTAACAGCGGCTTGTCGTGCGGCTTTGTCAAATATATCAAGTTTAAGTGCTTTGGCATTGGGGTGGTTTCCAATCCATTTTTTAGCCTTTGAAATTTCTAAATCTCCAATGGTGATTTCTAAATTTTCAGAACTAGATTTATCTAAAAAATACTTAACAAGGTAAGATGCCGACTTCCCTGCTCCAATGATTAAAATGTTTCGCATATTAAATAGAGATTCTTACTTTTGTGATTAGTTTGCGTACTAATGTAGTAAATTGAACACTTTATAAATCGATATGGACAGAAAAATATTTTTATTAGCAAGTTTTATTGGAGGTACCGGAGTTGTTTTTGGCGCCTTTGCGGCCCATGGATTGAAACCTTTTCTTAGTGTTTCAGCGTTTGAAAGCTTTAACACCGGAATTCGCTATCAAATGTATCATGCATTTTTATTGTTTTTTATAGGCAGCACAACGCTTATTAAACCAAATCAAAAATCCTTTTTATTTAAACTCATTCTTAGTGGTGTCTTGTTGTTTTCGGGCTCTATATACGTATTATCGACCAATGATTTGACTTCTTTTGACTTTAAGGTGATCGGTTTAATTACACCTGTTGGTGGGCTGTTTCTTATCAGTTCATGGCTCCTTGTGTTTCTATATATTTTTAGAATTAAAAAGTAAAGTGCACTACATTTAATATTATTCAATACTTTTGTAGGATTAAATAATTTTGAAAATCATGACACACCCCGAATCCATTACGAAAACGATTTCGTTAACCGCTTACGGAATCACTTCTACCAAAGTCCATTATCAATTATCTCCTAATGCGTTGCATGAGCTGACGATTAAACAAAAACTAGGAGCTGAAACAAGCTCTGGTGCCTTAGCTATATGCACAGGTGAATTTACGGGGCGTTCCCCAAAAGATCGATTTATTGTTAAAGATGCCATTACCAAAGATCGCATTTGGTGGGGAGATGTCAACATTCCTTTTTCTAGCGATAATTTTGATAAATTATATGATAAAGTCACCGCATACCTGTCTGAAAAAGTCATTTATGTACGCGATAGTTATGCCTGTTCGGATCCTGCATACCGTACCAACATTCGGGTAATTAATGAATACCCGTGGAGTAATTATTTTGTCTATAATATGTTTTTAAGACCTGAGGATTCTGAATTGAAAAATTTTGAGCCCGAATGGACGGTGATTAATGCTCCAGGTTTTATGGCCGACCCCAAGAACGACGGCACTCGTCAGCATAATTTTGCCATTCTAAATTTCACCAAAAAGATAGCGCTTATTGGTGGAACTGGTTATACTGGTGAAATCAAAAAAGGTATTTTTTCGGCTTTAAATTTTATACTTCCAGTATTTAAAAATACGCTGCCAATGCATTGTAGTGCCAACGTTGGAAAAGACGGAGATACGTCCATCTTTTTTGGACTTTCTGGCACAGGAAAAACAACGCTTTCTACGGATCATCACCGTCATTTGATAGGTGATGACGAACATGGATGGACCAGTGAAAACACGATTTTTAACTTTGAAGGCGGTTGCTATGCAAAAGTCATCAACCTTTCTAGGACTAACGAACCCGAAATTTTTGATGCCATTAAAAAAGGTGCCATTCTAGAAAATGTGGTTATGGACGATAATGGCAAAGTCGACTATTCCGACAGCTCCATCACCCAAAATACACGAGTGAGTTATCCTATTCATTTTATAGATAATATTCAACCGGACTCTATGGGTAAAACCCCAAAAAATATATTTTTCCTCACTGCCGATGCTTTTGGTGTTCTGCCTCCAATATCTAAATTATCGCCTGGACAAGCGGCTTATCATTTTATTTCAGGCTATACAGCCAAAGTCGCAGGTACCGAAGCAGGAATCACGGAACCCGTCCCTAGTTTCTCAGCTTGTTTTGGAGCGCCTTTTATGCCTTTACATCCTACAAAGTATGCCGAGATGTTGAGTGCTAAAATGAAAGTCACAGGCGTCAATGTTTGGCTGGTAAATACGGGCTGGACTGGTGGTCCTTATGGCATTGGAACACGCATGAAATTGTCATATACACGTGCGATGATTAACGCCGCAATAGATGGTTCTTTAGAAGCAGCAAACAAAGACAACTACCACATCCATTCCGTTTTTGGAGTGCTTCAGCCACGAGTGTGTCCAAATGTACCGACAGCATTTTTGAGTCCACGAAAAACATGGAAAAATGATGAGGGGTTTTATAAAACAGCTTATAAATTAGCGAAATCGTTCAGAACGAATTTCAAAAAATTTGAACGCTATGCAAATAATGAAATATTAGAGGGCGGTCCAAAATCTTTAAAGTAGGGCGTTGACATCTTCTTGTTAGGCCATTTGGGGTATAGTAATATCTAATATAGGCTGGTTTCTTTCTGTTTAAAAAATAAAAATTGTAATTTTAGGGTTCACAATAAACCAATGAAGCATTTAGTTGTTGTTTTTCTTTTCTATTCCTTTTTCTCATGTAATTATTATGAAAAAAAGAAACTAGATTCTGATGCGATTTTAATAGAAGAATTAAAAACGTTTAATTGGAATGAAGTCGATCGTTATCCTAATTTTGAAAACTGTGTGGATTCTATTGGTTTTCAGAGCAATAAAAACTGTTTTGAACACACCATTACAACTCACATTTTTAATTATTTTTTCACTCAAAACATAGTGGTAACTCAAGCGGTGAGCGACACCATAAGCATCAGTCTACTAGTCTCTAAAAAAGGAGAGGTACAAATTTCTAAAATTGAAGCCCAAGATTTAACCAGAGAACAACTCCCAGAACTGGATTCTGTTTTAAGGCAAAGTTTGAAAGGCTTACCAAAATTATATCCTGCGATTAAAAGAAGTCAGCAAGTGCAAACGGCATTTCAATTGC
>JABAYZ010000083.1 GCA_018608735.1 Flavobacteriaceae bacterium
CTTTAATCTTTTTTGTTTTCAAGTTATTAATTAAATAAAATAAGATAGGAACAACAACTAAGGTTAAAAAGGTTGCAAAAGTTAATCCAAAGATGATGGCCCAACCCATAGGCCCCCAAAAGGCAACGTTTTCTCCTCCAATATAAAAATTCGGATTTAGTTGTGTGATTAAAGTTCTGAAGTTAATATTGATACCTAAGGCTAACGGCAGCAGCCCTAAAATAGTAGTGATGGCTGTCAATAACACAGGTCTTAAACGCGTCCTACCAGCTTCGATCACACATTCTACAAAAAGGTTAGGAGTTAATTTATCTGTATCTTCTAATGCCAATTCGCGTCGTTTCCGAATGATGGTTAGGTTGATGTAATCGATCAAAACAATAGCGTTATTAACGACAATTCCTGCCAGAGAAATGATTCCAATCATAGTCATAAGGATGACAAAATCCATTCTAAAAATCAGCAGTCCAAACAAGACGCCAATCAAACTAAGAAATACTGAGATCGAAATGATAATAGGGGTCGTAGCAGAATTAAATTGCGCGACTAGAATTAAGAAAATCAATAGTACAGCAATTAAAAGGGCTTTGCTAAGAAACGCCATTTCTTTGGCTTGTTTTTCTTGTTCGCCAGTAAAACTGATAGCAATGTTTTTTGGCACTTCAAATTTTTCTGCAACAGCTCTAATTTTGTCGTTGACTTCTGTGGGGTTGTAGTCGTTTAATACGTTAGAGAATACAGTAACCACTCGATCCAAATTAATACGTTTGATTGCACTAAACGAGGACTGATTTTTTGATGTGGTTACCGCGGAAATAGGCACTTGTTTTATTTGACCATCGCTTTGGTTTCTAAACGTAATTTTTTGATCTAATAATGCAGATTTATTATAACGCATTTCATCTTTTAAGCGGAGATTAATAGGGTAATCATCTTCTAAATTTTTAAAGGTTGAAATTTCTTTACCATACAATGCGGTACGTAAGTTGGCTCCGATTTGCCCCGTTGAAACGCCCAGTCGCCTTGCTTTTTGACGATCTACAGAAATCAATAGTTCAGGTTTGCCCTGATTAATGTCTAATTTCAATTCTTCAATCCCTGCAATATTGGAAGCGTTGATGAAGGATTTTAATTGATTGGCGGTTTCTAAAATCAAGACATAATCATCCCCTTTCACTTCAATGTTTATTGGCGCCCCAGTAGGAGGCCCATCGGCAGGTTTATCGACCACAATACTCACACCTGGATAGCCTTGAATTACATTCCGAATATCCTTAAGAACACCTTCTGAACTGATGCCTTGACGGTCCTGATATTTTACAAAATCGACAGTTATACGGGCTTTGTTAGGGGATTTTCCACCTTCTTGACCTCTGGAGGGGTCGGACGTCCCTTCACCCACTTGACCTATGACAGAAGTGATTAAAAAGTTTTTACCATCAACCTCATATTTTTTTAAATAGTCTTCAATGTCTTTTTCAATTTCCATTGAGATAAGATTGGTTTCTTCGATGTCGGTACCAATTGGATATTCAATATACACAAAGACTTGTTTGGCGTCAGTATTCGGAAAGAATAATATTTTAGGCGGAAATGTTGACATTAAAAACCCCGCAAGAATTAATAACCCAAATGTTCCAGCAATGATACTACCTGGTTTTTTACCTTTAAGCGCATAGCTTAAAAAGCGTTCATATAAATGCTCCAATTTTGTAATAAAAGGGACTTTGGTGGACTCTTTTTTAGGCACCACTTTCATGTAGACAGAAATCAACATTGGATTAATAACTAGGGCAACGAACAATGACGAGCTTAAAACAATAATCAAGGTAATTGGAAGCCATTTCATAAATTCACCCATGATGCCTTCCCATAAAATTAAAGGCAAAAATGCAGCTAGAGTTGTTGCTGTCGATGCGATTATCGGCATGGCGACTTCACCAACACCGAGTTTAGCAGCTTCAATTCTTGGGTAGCCTTCATCCATCAAACGATAGACGTTTTCGACAACCACAATGCCGTTGTCGACCAACATTCCGAGCGCAATAACCAAAGAGAACAAGACCATTGTATTAAGCGTTACCCCCATAAAGCTTAAAATAGAAAATGATAAAAACATCGATAAAGGAATCGCAATTCCAACAAAAAGAGCATTTCGGAACCCCAAGAAAAAGTAAAGTACTGCTACCACTAAGATGACGCCTAATATGATGCTGTTTTCAAGATCGGACACCATGGTTCGGGTGTCATTGGATTGATCGTTAGTTTTGGAAATGATTAAATTTTTTGGAAATACATTTGCAGCTGCATTTTCTAGAATTGCATCAATTTTGGTTGACGCTTCTAAAAGGTTTTGACCGCCTCTTTTTTTGACATCCAGCATGACAACAGGTTGCAGATATTCTCTGGCAAAACTTTCTTTTTCTTGCGCTTTGAAATTCACATCAGCGATATCTCTTAAGTAAACGATGTTCCCTTTTTCGCGTTTGATGATAATATCTTTAACGCTTAAGGGGTCTTTAAATTCACCCAAAACACGTACTGTACGACGAATTCCATTTTCGCGCAAATCGCCTCCAGAAATACTCATATTTTCAAAAGCAACGGCATTTTCAATATCTGTAAAGCTTATTTTTGAAGCCTCCATTTTGTATAAGTCAACGGCAATTTCTAATTCCTTTTCTTGAACACCACGAATATCAACGCCTGAAATTTCGCTAAGTTCCTCAATTTCATCTTCTAAATATTCGGCATAGTTCTTAAGCTGATCCATTGAAAACTCCCCAGATAAATTAATATTCATAATGGGAATTCGTTCACTAAAATTCATCTCAGAAATACTTGGTTCTGAGGGCAAATCTTTTGGAAAATCGGGATCAGCCATAGCAACATCGACTTTGTCTTTTACTTTTTGAAGTGCTTCAGCAGGAGTAAAATCAAAACTAAATTCAACCACAATACTGGAGTAGCCTTGTATCGAAGTTGATGTGATTTTATCAACCCCTGTAATTGAATTTATTTCTTTTTCTAAGCGTTTGGTGATGAGTTTTTCAACGTCTTGTTCTGAATTACCAGGGTAGGGCGTGGCCACATATATTTGTGGAATAATAATTTCGGGGAAATTTTCTCGTGCCATTCCCGAGTAGGAAAGCAGTCCGCTTAATACAATGATAAATGTAATGACGGATACCGTCATACGATTTGAAACGGCCCAAGACGACAGTTTAAATTCTTTGATTTTTTTTGTGCTCATAATTTACTAATCTACAAGTTTTACATCTTCTTCGCTATTTACGAGTCGTGCGCCTTTATCCACCAAAACAGAGTTGGGAAGAAGTCCCTCAGAAATGAAGGAGGAATCACTGTAATTCATAGCTTCTATCACATACGTTTTCACTACTTTATGGTGATCTCCTTTGGGTTCAATAGTATACACAAATGTTTTGTCATTGCGATCTTTTTGAACTAATCTAGAGGGGATAACAATTCCATTGGCCTTAAAATCATTTATCTTAATATCGGCAAGCAGGTTTGCTTTCAAGTCATTATTTGCGTTTTTTAGATCGATACGTGTTTTGAAACTTCGGTTGTTGGGATTAATAAAGTTTCCAACTTGTGATATTGTAGCTTCAGTAGTTTGTCCTATAGAACTAAAATCCAAGAGTACCGTTGTACCTTTTTTGATCGATTTCAAATACGACTCAGTGATTTCACTTTCAACATACACCTTACTGAGATTCACAAGTCTTAGGAAAGGCATCTGAGGTGAAGCAAGCTCTCCCGTTTTTGCAAAAACTTGATCAATGATCCCTGAAAATGGCGCAATAATCTTCATTTTCCGTGCTTGTGCTTTCATACTTTTCATGCTATTTTCTAGCCCCTCTTTTTGTGCCTTTGCTTGCAGAAATTGAATTTCACTCCCTATATTTTGTTCCCAAAGTCTAGCTTGGCGCTCATAGGTGGTCGTTGCCAAAGCGAGTTGGGTTTCTAATTGCAAAACAGAATTATCAATCACATCGCTACCCAAAGTCGCTAGGACTTGTCCTTTGGAAACGTTTTGACCTTCCTTAACCAAAATGTCAGTTATGACTCCTCCCATTTCAGCATGGAGCTCTATGGTTTGGTCGGCTTTTACAATTCCCTGAACTTCTATATAGTGATTAAAGTCCTTAACCTCTGCTTTATAAGAAGTAACGGTTACTAATTTTTTTAAGGTATCTAATTTGGAAATCGCAATTTCAACGTCTTTCAGTTCGGAACCAATACGGTCCATTTTTTCAATAAGCACCCCTTTTTTTGCCTTAAGATCAATTAAGGATTGGGAGTCTTTGGCTGTAGTGTTACAAGATAGTACAAGCAATAAAATAAATAGAGAGAAAATAGGTTTCATTTGAATATTATTATGGTGGTGAATCATGTGCTTATTTTTTAAGAGGAGGATTAATGAGGGCTTCTAAATCAATTCGTTTTATTAAGATATTAAGCATTGACTGTAAGTAGTCTTGTTGTGCGACATACAATTGGCGTTGTGCTTGAGATAAATCAAAACTAGTGGTCAAGCCTTCAAAAAATTTAATTTCATTTTTTTTAGCAATATCAACAGAAAGCTCAAGGGCTTCTTTTTTGATGGCAAGATCCTCTATAGCAAATTCATAATCACTTCTTGCTCTTGCAATTTCTAGCCTAATTTTTTCTGAGGTATCTTTTAAAATTGATTTCGATTTCTCAAAATTATACCGCGCTTTTTTTGTAGAAGCACTGCGTCCAAACGAACTAAAAATGGGAGCTTTAATAGAAACGCCAAATAGAGATGCACCAAACCATTTCTGGGAGCTATCCAAAAAATTAAATTGATCATTATTCCCCGAATAGCTACCGTTTAGAAAGACATCAATTGTAGGGAGTGCTTTACTTTTTTCTAACTTCAGTAACAACTCTTGTCCTTTCACGTCATTAAAAGCAATTTTATAGTCCACAACATTTTCAACTTCACGAATAGATTGTAGAGGGGCTAGAGTTGTGTAGATTTCAATTAATGTATCAAGATTGTCCGTCAACACAATAGGAATATTAAGTTCCAGACCTAAAGTATTATTAAACATTTGATACGCCATTGTTTTCAGCCTCTTGATATAACTTTGATTGCTTTTTAAACTGGTTAAGGTCAATTGTAATTGCTGAACACTTTCTTGTTCTACTAAGCCATTTTCGTAGACCTTTTTAAGGTCTCTTACATTGTTTTCTAAAAGTGAAACATTTGAATTTATAATCTTTAAATTTTCTTCGGCGAGTAGCACGTTACCATAGGCATATGCCACCATTTTTCGAAGTTCGACATCTGTTTTTTCTTTGGCATTTTCAGAAATTTCAAGAAACACTTTTGCAGCTTGAAGCCCCACTAAATAGGACCCATCAAATACCTTTTGAGAAATCGTGATGGTACCATTTACAGTTTGTTTGGTGCCAAAAGCGATCTCGGAAAATTGTCCTGGACTCCCACCAAAAAACTCTGCGGGGATCAGAGAAACTTGTTGTTTTAGCCAGTTATTGTAGCCAATTGAGGCCTTAATTTGAGGCAAACCCGTAGATGTTGTTTCCCATTTTTGGAGCTTTGCAATTTCTACATCTCGAGTAGCATTAATGCCTATGTAATTGTTTTCAAGTGCAAATTCAACGGCTTCTATTAATGAAAACTGCGCGATCTCTTCCTGAGAAAACACCGAAGTTGTTATGCATAAAAATAGCGTGAGTTTATGAAGCATTAGATGTTAAGTTTGATTTTATATAATTATTGAGTAGGTTTAATCCTTTATTTGTAATAATTGCACGAAGGTGATACTCGAGATAACTTTCAAAAAGATAATTTTTATCGAAAATGGTTTCTGGAAAAATACTAATGTCTCGAATCCCAGTCATCCCATTAAAATACATTCTTGAAATAAAGTCAATATCAATATCTGGTCTAAACAGTCCAGTGTTTACACCCATTTTAAGGCTGTTTTCAACTGAGGAATGCATTTTTTCAAATTGTTTAATTTGTAGGCGCTCATAAATTTCAGGATAATATTTTTTGAGCTGATACTGCGGGGATACCCTTTCGTTTCTGAAGTAATTCAAGACAAACAGCTTGATGTCATAAAGCTCTTCAATAGGGTTTATGGAGGCGTTATTTATTTTATCAATGCCTTCGTAAATATGATCGAGAATCGAAAAAGTGACCACTTCTACAAGCTCCGTTTTGTTTGAGAAATGAGTGTAAATCGTCTTTTTCGAAATTCCCATCGCACTCGCAATGTCATCCATTGTGACGCTTTTGAACCCTAAAGACAAAAACAATTCTTCCGATTTTGATATAATTTTCTCTCTCATAACTGACTGCAAACTTACAACAGGAAACTTTAAAAACAATAAAAGTTTCCAAAGTTTTACAATTTTTTAACATTTATTACTTTCTCATATACGGGGCGAAAATCAAAATGTATTTTTTTTAAAACATTTTTTTAAATCTAAACTATTAAATATCAATAAGTTAAACTAATTTTTATGATTTTTGGAGTAAAAACAAAATGTAATTTATTACCATAAAAAGACCTTTTATTTGCCTAATTTATTACGTGTTAAACCTATTTAAATAGTTCCTATCTTAGCACTTCGTGCAGTAATTACCACCTTAAAACATAATATAATGAAGTTTTTCCCCTTTTTGAAGCAGCCCCAATCACCATATATCAAAAAAAGCCAATAATAACGTTGGGGTGACAGTTGGGGTGACAGTTGGGGTGACAGTTGGGGTGACATTGACTAGTTCTAAATACCAATTAAAAACATATATAAAACCTTTTTCATGAGTAAAAAACGCCTTATTTACTATTAACATACCCTTTAATACCAAAAAAAACATCCTACAAAAATAGTAATATGCTAAAAATCAACAACCTACTTAAAATAATGGGATTTTCATGTGTACAGAATTTCCAAGTATTGTTTTTTTTGTAATAAAACTCAAAAAAACACATGTTAAGAAACAGATTATAAAATGAATCAAACGAAAAAAACTCTTATGAGCCTACTTGCAAATGGAGATAGCATGACTTTAAAAACGTTCCAAGAAAAATACATAAAAGCTATAAAAGATGAGCTTAAATTAAAAGTTGACCGTTTAAAAAAACTTAAATAGCTACTTTTTTTCAATTTCAGCAGTCTGTTTCAATAGCAGCATATTCATGGTGTCTATTTTTAATTCCAGCATGTGAATCCTATCGTCGTGTTTGGTTATTTCCGATATTAACTCATCTATTTGTTCATTAGAAGTTATACCCTTTGTCACAGGATCACCTAAACCATATACAAGCCATTCTGCGTTTACGTTTTTAATTTTGACCAGCATTGACAGCTTGGGATCCTTTTTAATGCCGTTGGTATATTCCACCAACGTACTGTAAGGAATTCCTGATAGCTTGCTGTATTTCTTCTTGTTACCACCTGCCTGTATTTCGATGATTTTGATCAGTCGTTCGGAAAATAATTGCATATAAAACGTGTTTACGTTTGTTTATTTAATGTGTTTGCGTATATTTGTAGCTCAAACACGTTATAAACATGAGTTCAGACCACAAAACTACACAAAAAAAAGCAAATAGAGAATACCCCTATCTGCTTCGGGGAGACTTAAAAAAAGTATCAAACGAACTTGGTTGCAGTTATCAAAAAGTCCGCGACTATGTTCGCGGCACAGTCCAAGACCAACGCATTGGTGCCACGTTAGACAAACTTAATGCAGCCCGTAAAAAGCAGGCAGAAACGGAGTCGGACAAAGCTGTTAGTGAAATAATCAACCAAAACGACTGCTGATGCCACATATATGGAACGACATCATGGTGGTAACGAAAAGCGAGCTGACTCCTGCACACTGGTCGGAAAGCGCTTTAAAACAAACGATACAACGCTATAAAAACAAGACTTACGGCGTCCAGCGCGTTCGACTAGGTGGCAACGGCAGGCAAATGCTCATTGCATTTGAAAGCCTACCAAAACACATACAGGTCGCACTTGGAGATCCGCGCAAAATAGACCACGTGTTGGAACCTTACTACAGCACCGATCCAAAAGCAGTTGACTATTTTACAAATTTCCAATATCCCGACGGCAGCTACCTACCACCAAACACTCAAGAACAGTACATCACCAATGCATCGGTATTAAAAGCATTAATGGCGTTGGCTGCGGCTCGCAAAAATGAACGCATCGCAAAAGGTGGCAATTCACGTGGCATGACACAGTCCCTCATTGACGACCTCATTTCCTTTAATGAAATTCTTGTCAAAAAATATGGCGTCCAGCACAACATCCCCACATCTGCGCGGTTCAGATCCAAGCTGAACAATTTTGCTAGTGGTGGCTATTATAGTTTAATTAAGGATCCCAAAGGCAAGCGCAAAACCAACGCTTTAAAATTAGATGAAACCACTGTCGAGCTGCTAAACGCACTATTTGCCCGCCAACAGTACAAGCCATCACCAACCGAAGTATCAAACCAATACGACGCCTTTTTAGGCGGCTATTTAGACGTCATTAACGAAACCACAGGCGAAATCTACAACCCCAAACAATTTAAGGAGCTATCAACGGCATCGGTAACTAACTACCTAAGCAGCTGGAACTCCACCACCGCCACGCATCCGATCCGAAATGGCAACCGCCAGCAGTTGATACAACGTTTCAAGCCTTACCACTCACTCCAACAAGCCAAATATGCGGGATCCTTAATCTCAATTGATGACCGCCAGCCACCATTTGAATACCAAAAAGGCAAGCGCATGTGGTTCTACAACGCCATCGATACAGGTTCCGAAGCGTTTACCTGCTGGGTACACGGAAAAACAAAGGAAGGTATTATTGTTGATTTTTACCGCCAATTGATAAGAAACTACCACGAATGGGGCGTCCAGCTGCCTGCAGGGCTAGAATGTGAAGCCTCATTGAACCGCAGTTTTAAAGACACATTTTTGCAGCAGGGCTGTATGTTTGAAAATGTACGGATCGAAGCCAACAACGCCCGTGGCAAGCGTATAGAAGCCTATTTTAAACCACTTCGCTATCAATATGAAAAAAAGCGCGATGGATGGCTCGCCCGACCATTTGCCAAGTCAGAGCCAAACCAACTGTCTAACGTTCAAAAAACGATCATTCCTTACGACACATTGACCAAAGAATGTCTGCTTGACATCATGGCATGGAATAACAGTGAACACAGCAAAATCAAAGGGAAAACACGCTGGGAAGTCTTTATGGACACGCAAAATCCAAATTTAAGACCAACCAACTACAAAGCATTTCTACCATATATAGGGTACCAAACATCAACGAGTTGCAATGCAGGCACTGTTAAACTACAAAGTCAAGAGTGGCTGCTAGGCGATCGGGGGCAAATAGCCACAGGACAGGAGCTAATCCGACTGATGCAACTTGTTGAAGGTACCAAAATAGATATACACTGGATGGACGACAACCATGGCAATGTCTTTGTCGCACTCATATACATCGACGGACGCTACATCTGCGAAGCCATCGCCAAGCCTGTATATCCACGTGCCAAAATAGAACGCACCCCAGCCCATGAGGAAGCCCGTCTGCTCATGACACGCTATGTCGCCACAATTGATGGCTATATGAAGTCGCAAAAAAACAACGTACAGCACGTCAGCGTCATCGATCACCGACGCCCACAGCTCAATAACAAATTTGTGATTAAGGGACTCGAAAACTACCAACCGCAGCCAACAGCTGCCGAGGCATTGCCCGAACTCACAGAACACGAACCAACAACCGAACCAACTGGCAACAGCTGGGACGATGCCTTTAAAATCTAATATATATGGAAAAATTAAACCTTGAATTTCGCAAAACAGTCGCCATCGCAGTACAAGAAGCCCGTAAAAATTACGTCGGTTCAACAGCTCAATTTGCTGACTCCCTCAATATCAATATCGCTGCCCTGCAGCGGATCCTAACCAATGATATTGAAGACTTGGACTTTGACAGCATGTGGATCAGCTTGGCACGGCAAATGAAACTAAATACTAAGGTGGACAATTGGAAGCCCGCCCGCACGGCGGTGTATAACCAGCTCGAAAAAAATCTAAATTTTTGCAAAGAATATTCCAAGTCCATGATCCTCATTGATGAGTGTGGTATCGGCAAAAGCTATTCCGCCCGACACATTTTGCACGGCATGAAAAACGCATTTTACGTGGACTGCAGTCAAGGTAAAACACGGATCCAATTCATACGATTAATCGCCCGCTGCATAGGCATGGACGACAAAGGTCGCTACGTTGATGTCAAAAACAACTTAAAGTACTACCTAACCAATATACTAGACCAGCCGCTGATCGTACTGGACGATGCAGGCTATTTGGACTACGCATCATTTCTCGAAATGCAAGAGCTGTGGAATGCCACCGAAAACAAGTGCGCATGGTACATGATGGGTGACGACTCTTTGCAGTCCAAGATCACTCACGGCATTCACTCCAAAAAAGTAGGCTACAAAGCCATTTTTAGCCGCTTTTTAGACGAATACATCCACATCACGCCAACTGGTAAAGAAAATCGCCAAGACTTCATCAAAAAGCTGATCACGGACGTTGCGGATGTCAATATAACAGACAAAAAGAAGCTTAACCCTATCGTCAAAAAAGTGATGACGAAAAAAAGCACCCTCCGTTACTTAAAAATGATTGTTCAACTTCAAACTAAAAAGGATGCGCAATAGGACAGTCAAGAACCTTTATGATAAAAAATTCAAAACCTTTGATTTTGAAGGTGTATGGGCGGACACTATCGGACAGCCCGAAACCAACGGCGCATGGCTGGTGTATGGTGCCGAAAAAAACGGAAAAACATGGTTTTCACTTCTACTCGCTGAATACATAAGCAGCTTCACTTCGGTGCTGTACGTTTCTGCAGAGGAAGGCATGGGCAAAACATTTGTCGATGCCTGCCACCGCGCGCAGATCAATCCCAACAACCGCCGTTTGCATTTTGTCGAATACACCCCTGTCGATGAACTGTCGATCAAGTTATCCAAGCGCAGATCTGCTAAAGTTGTTTTTGTTGATAATATGACCATTTATGTGGACGAACTTAGATCGAAAACACTCCGAAATCTCCTGCAAAAGCATTCTGATAAGCTATTCATATTTATTGCCCATGAGGAGCGAAACGAACCCTATACCGCAGCTGCCAAGCTCGTCAAAAAATTAGCAAAAATAATAATAAGAGTCGAAGGGCTTGCCTGCTTTGTGTCGGGTCGCTGTAAAGGCGGCACGCTAACCATTGATGAAAACAAAGCAGCCCTATACCACGGCTCTAAAATTAAGGAATGATGAATCAAATATGCCACATATTGAAATACACCACAGCGGAATACGACAAGCTGTTTGAAGACCTGTTTATCAACTGGTGCATGATGCAGCAGCACTCGCCCATGCACTTACAAGCAATGCTGTTGGATCAACGCCTCATCAACTGGTTCACCCGAGAATACAACAGCCGCGAAACGCTTTTTGTTAAAACGGTCGCCAGAAACTCACATCTAAACACCAACCACTTACGGGCATTGTACGACGATTTAACCACGACCATATTCACCTATCCAAAGCCCATTATGGCAGAAATAAAGCGCAAAGCGCGCAAGACCATACAACCAAAAACGCCTTTAGAATACACCTATTTTAACAATTAATTCATGAAATCAGACCCTCAAACACTAACAATAAACATCCTCAATAGGATTGATCAACTCCGCGACGCCATCGCCTACTCCCGCGACCAAATGAAAGTTATGAGCTTTGGACAAGGCATTGCCTGCAATCAAGAGGTCGCACAATGGTTCAGAGTGCTGGAAGGGCAGTCCACCCCAAACTACACCATCCCAAAACACCTAGAAGACAAGGTGCAAAGCATTCTAAAACTAATTAAAGAAAAACAATGGAAACGCCCCAAAATCCGATACTAGACAATTTTAAATAATCACTCAAAAATAACAATTATGACACAAAAATCATCAGCAAAAATGTGGACAGACGAGTCGGGAGTTTCAATCCCTTACAGCCGCACCACCAAAACCGAACGCCTATTTGAGCGCAGCACCGCCCGCATCCTCAAAGATGCCAAAGCAGCCAACGATCGGCTTGCCAAATTAAAAGAGCTGACCGCAAAACTAACCACAGAGGCGTACATCGCCTTTATGACCGACAAAGACGTCAAGGCGCGCAAAGGAAACTTCACCATGTACAACTTTGATCGCAGCATCAAAGTAGAGGTCAACGTCAATGAACCCATTGTATTTGACGACTTGGGTGTCACGGCTGCCAAAGCCAAATTCGATGAATTTTTGGCAGCACACATCACTGCGACCAATACCTACGTCAAAGAAATGGTGTCCAGTGCATTTGAAACCACCCGCAGCAATAAGCTGGACACCAAAAAAATCATGGACTTGATCCGTTACAAAAGCAAAATAAACATCCCTGCTTTTGTCGAAGCTGTCACCTTGCTCGAACAATCCATCCGCCACCCGTACACCAAAACATATTTTAAGGTATCGGAACGCCAGCCCGATGGCAGTTACAAACATGTAGAGCTCAACTTTGTATCCTTATGAACACTATATTTAATGAAATCAAAAAAGAACGCACCACCCAGGACATAAAGTGGGGCGTTCAAAATCACAGCCAAATTGAGTGGTGTGCCATACTCGGCGAGGAAGTCGGCGAGGTTCAAAAAGCCGCACTAGAAACGCATTTTAATTATATCACCAATAAAACAGACGACTACCGAAAAGAGCTGATACAAGTTGCTGCAGTGGCAGTGGCAATGATTGAATGTTACGATCGGCAAAAACACACACACCTATGAAATCACTTATAAAAAGCATCACTTTCATCGCATTTATAATTTGCTCATTATGCAGCATTGGGCGGTGGTTTGTTAAGCCCGAACATCAATTAACTATTGATGGAACCATGGTGGTGTCCTTTTGGGTTTTAATCATTTCGCTACTAATTGAAATCAAAATCGATGCCTAAAATAGTTGTAAAACCAATCACCAGCACGTCCATAATGGTAAACAGAAAAGTAGTCTACAAAGACATGGACGACAAGTGGATCGCCGTTTCAGAATTAACAGCTTTTGAAACCGCCGCTTTTGAACGTTACATAAAAGAGGTCATCGACACCGATGCGCCTATGGAAACTAAAACCTTTAAAATTTAAAATCATGATCACAATCACAATCACTATCCTTTTATTCGTCTTATTTACCCTATGGGCTGTCGCCTATGTTGGAGTGCCTAAAAGCTACAGCGCGCTGTATTACAACGCCAAAACAAAGTACACATACACCATGGCAATGCCCATGCTGGCGTTGGCAATCATTTTCACTCAATCGGATCCATTTTTGCAAGCTGCAGCTGCGGCATTGATCCTTGGAACCGCCGCACCCAACTATGAACACCGACCGTCTTTATCGGTGTATTTACATTATGGTTTCACAGCCATCGCCGCACTATTGTCGTGGTGGCCAATCGGCGGACTATGGATGGCATTCGCAGCCGTTTTAATGCTCGGAATCGCAAAACTGCTATCTAGCCAACCCGCCCTCAAAAACGCTGTTTTTTGGGCAGAAGTGATCCTATTTACAGTCGTTTTTTCTCACCTTATTTTTAATAGCTAAAAACATGGATCCAATAAACGTAATGCCTAAAAAACAGCTAATCGATCGTCTTGATGAAATAATTGAAGACTTTGAACTCAAGTTAAAACGTGCTAGAACCAACAGTGGTAAGCGCGGAGCCAAGGCAAACTTAAACTTTTTATCAAGCATCAAACACCACCTTTTAAATTCCGAAAAATGAAATATTACAAATACGCCTTTTTTGACAATAAAAACAAAGCACACAGATACCTACTGTCATTATGCAGACAACTGGGCTGGACAATGCCACACCCAAAAAATGCTGATGTAAAGATCCCGAGCTTGGAACGACTTGGGCGGTTCATTGCCTTAGACTGTCGCCACAAGATCGCCCTCATGCAGCAATCACCCACACAGCTGCAAGTAACCATCCATCAGCTCGAACAAGTGCTGCTAAAACAGAAAGCATGACCAAAGTCATTTGCATACATCCTGCCACCAGACCAGTCGTGTTAAGCACTTCCTGCACCGTCGAAACGGTGGCAGCCGTTTGTACCCACTGCCAACGAGTAATTAATATAACCCACGAAACATGATCACAATAACATACTGCCAAGTTTGCACAGGAATTATAAGCAGCTCGGTAACTATTTCCCATCAAAAATATTGCCACTGCCCACCACCAAAAGGCTGGCAGTGTCCAAAATGTTACAGCTGCCACAGCCCAACCACCACCAGCTGTCCAAAATGTTAAATTCTAAGCACACACCTATGAAATCAAAACACAAATACTTAACGTTTAACACGCTTTTTCAGTTTAAAAAATGGCTCAAAGCGACCACAGCCTATCAAATCACTTTTGAAGACAAAGGACAGGATCTGCTGCAAATATGGATCGACAAAGACGGCGAAATATTACACGCCAATCTTCAAGTCAGCATTTGGATCGGTCGAATGGTTGAGGTCAAAAAATTAGCCGTAGGCAAGCCCATCAACATTTGGGTCAAAGACCACTGGGAGCCCTACAACGGACTTATTGTGAAAACCAAAACAGCAGAATCATGAAAGTATATATCGCAGGAAAAGTCACAGGCACGTCACTTGTAGAGTGCACTCACAAGTTTGGCACTGCCCACATCGCCATTAAAAAACAAGGGCATGAAGCCATCAATCCGTTGGCTGTAGTTAATAACTGGAAAACCACGTGGCAAGCTGCTATGAAGCTCTGTATCGCCGCGCTAATGACCGCCGATGCGGTATATACCTTGCCTTGCAGCAAAGACAGCAAAGGAGCCAAGCTAGAGCTACAGCTCGCAAAGGAACTTGACATCCCAGTGTACAATAAGTTGAATGAAATACCAAAACCATAATGACTCCAACAATCAAAATCACACTCACTGTCAATCAGCTGTCCGCCGTCAATACCATTTGGCAAAAAATACCCAAGGCAGGCATCGCAACAGAAGAAAGCCGAGTGCTGGTGTCCATCAGCAATCACTTGGCGGAAAAGTTCATCAAAAAGCAGCTCACACTGCAGTTTAATGGCAAAACGAAAACTAGCCTCACATTAGATTATTACAAGGCGTATTTTTTAGAGAAAATCATCCGCACGGTTTTGGAAAATTTCCATCATTCATTCACTGAATATGAGCTTAGACAATTAGTCAACATCACAGGTGATCTTAATCAAAAAATGGCGTAGAATAATTGTAACATTACCACTAACGTTAAAATATATGAATAGTGCGTTTGATACGCTGTGATTTTTGAATAAACAATAACTTAATAAATACAAACAAATGAAATATTTTAAACTGAAAAGAAAGCATTATTTATATATAGTGTTGGCAGTAGTTTTGCTGTTATCGTTATTAACTGGATGTTCGGAAGTAAAAGAGGTTTTTACAGACACAGACAAACTTGTAAGTGAAATGACAAAAAGTGAATTACTATGGTCTGTGCTTGTAATGAGTATAATAGGTAGTAGTATAGGTGGTTAAAGCAATATTACTGCCAACACTAAGATATGCGGAGCGAACAAAGTGAAGTTACGGCATATCGACTGTTATGGAGCGTTTTAATGCAATAATAAATAATTAACAATCATAAAAACAAAAAACAGATGACACCAAAACACTTTAAAGAAGCGACAATCGAATTAAAAAAACCTGCAGAAATGACTGATGAAGAATGTGGCAGTTTATTTATCCACCAATCCCAAAGAGGCGAATGTATTTCTTTGTGGACAGCATCCTTTTGGCAAAGGCTAAAATTTTTGTTTCATGGCAAATTATGGCTCGGTGTGTTAAGTGGAAAAACACAGCCGCCTGTTTGGCTAGATATGACACCAACCGTCTTTATTAAAAAAGACAAGTAAACCTGCACAGCAAAGAAAGTTGAGAATTACTCTGTAAAACGATCGTATGCTTTATTAATACCGAGTATTATTTCTTCTAAAGTCTTACTTTTCTCTATTTTATTCATGTTCTTGAAAAGT
>JABAYZ010000282.1 GCA_018608735.1 Flavobacteriaceae bacterium
AAGGCATTTTGAGTATTCTCTTACCAAAAAAAGAAGAGGCAAAACAAAAGCCTGCACGAAGCATTAAGATTTCATAATTGAATTCTAATGCTTTTGATCGAATAATAAAGTATATATAGGAGGCCGACTAATCGGTCTCCTGCATACTTCTATAAGTATTTAACCCTTAAAATCTTAAGCGATGAAAAAATATATTTCATTAGTTATGATTGGCTTGTTAAGTCTCAGTTGTTACAGTCAAAATAATGATATAAAAAACACAGAATCAAAGGATCGTGAAAAAAAAATAATTAAAGACCCTAATGCTACTTGGAAAGTAGATAAAGAATTTGACGAAAATGGAAATTTAATTAGATATGACAGTATTTATTCCTGGTCTTCTGATGATAAATACAATAATCTATCATCATCAGCGCGTGATAGTTTGATACAATCTTTTAAATCAAGATTTTTCACTGATTTTTCGGGGTTTGAAAATCAAGGATTTGAAGATATTTTTTCTAAAGATTCACTATTTAGCAATCATTTTTTTAATGACGATTTTTTCAGAAGTGATTTTGGTTCTGACTTTATGGATATTGACAAAATAAGGAGACAAATGATTGCAAGACAGAAATTTTTTTTAGAAAAATATCAATCAGAATTCATTAAACCAGAAGACGAAAACTAAATAGTTTTCGTCTTCTTTTTGAGGTCGGGTATTTTTGGTATAAACGGTCTTGACAATGAATAGTTGCGCCCCGCTGTCGGGATTCACAAGTAGGCCAGAACAAGCAGTGCATTTTCCCAAATGCCCTTAGATGTCATTAATTATTTCTGTTGAAATACTGATTGATTCCAGCAGAATCGAATTTAAAGGCCGTATTATTTTCTGATCTGTCTAATTTATTATGGATCGTTAATCCCCAAAGCACGAGCTCCATACAAAAGGCCTGATCCGCTTTGCTTAATTTACCCGCATGCGCTTCAACAATAGCCACTAAAGGTTTAATTGTATTGAGATTTGTATAAAATTCATCATCAGTATCTGTATAATTTAACTCGATAAAATTGTCGTCAAACCAATCAATCAAATCCGTATAAGGGGTTTTAACACCCTCTTTTTCTAGTTTTGAAATGCGGGGAAAAAGTTGACCAAATTGTATCATCACTGCATTGTCTAAAAGTATTTTAGCCACTTCATCAGCCCCTTCTTGTTCGCCTTCATAAACCAACTCAATCTTTCCTGTAATGGAAGGAATAATAGACATAAAGTCTACCAGTCGAATGGTTGTTTTTTCAGCTTCGGTTTCAATCAATCGCAATTTTGCAGCCGCCATGAGGTTTTCCATCGCACTGATGCTTAGACGTGCACTTACGCCACTTTTAGCATCGACATATTCACTTTTACGAGCAGTAAACGCGACTTGCTCCAACAGGTCTTTTGCCAAATTAGGAACCTGGATAGTGGCTTTATCCTCTTTAGATATGTTTGCTTCCTGCGCTGTAATTTCACGAGCCAGTGCAATTGATTTTGGATAGTGTGTAAAAATTTGTGAGCCAATTCTATCTTTCAAAGGTGTCACAATACTCCCTCTATTGGTGTAATCTTCGGGGTTTGCGGTAAACACAAATTGAATATCAAGAGGCATTCTGAGTTGAAATCCACGTATTTGAATATCGCCTTCCTGTAAGATATTAAACAAAGACACTTGGATGCGTGCTTGTAAATCGGGGAGCTCGTTTAGAACAAAGATAGAGCGATTTGCGCGTGGGATCATCCCGTAATGTAAGACACGTTCATCGGAATAAGGCAACTTTAAAGTTGCGGCTTTAATCGGATCAATATCCCCAATTAAGTCCGACACATTTACGTCTGGAGTGGCCAGTTTTTCAAAGAAACGATCGGAGCGATGTACCCATGAAATCGGGGTTTTATCCCCCATTTCGGCCATCAAATCTCTGGCATATTTTGAGATCGGTTGAAACGGGCTGTCATTAATTTCCGAACCTTTTACAATCGGCATATATTCATCCAACAAGTCCACCATACTTCTTGCAATTTTGGTTTTCGCCTGACCTCGTAATCCCAATAAATTAATGTGATGCCCAGCAATAATGGCTTTTTTTAATTGGGGAACAACCGTGTCTTCATAGCCATATAGCCCTTCAAAAACTGGCTGTTTTGCTTTGATACGTGCAATTAAATTCGCCTGAATTTCTTGGTTAATAGTTTGGTCTTTATAATCAGAATGTTTTAATTCTTTAAAGCTAATGTCTTTGTTCATATTTTTTTAGTTCTATTTTTTTCGTAATCTTCAAATATCATTTCTCCTAAACCATCTAGCCCCGTTAAAAAGGCTTTCCCTTGATTTTGCGCCGTAAACAACTCCACAAATTCACGGAGATAGTGGTCTTGGGCAATCATAAACGTGGTGATAGGAATTTTTAATTTTCGTGCTTGTGCGGCTTTGTTAAGGCATTTAGAGACAATCATTTCATCCAAACCGTTACTGTTTTTATAAAACTCTCCAGACGGTAGCTGAATACAGCTCGGTTTGCCATCCGTGATCATAAAAATCTGTTTGTTTGTATTTCGTTTCCGACGTAAAATATCCATTGCCAATTCCAGTCCAGCGACGGTATTGGTGTGGTAAGGGCCTACTTTTAAATAGGGGAGGTCCTTCACTTTAATGGGCCAAGCTTCATTTCCAAATACAATAATATCAATGGAATCCTTTGGGTATTTACGGTGAATCAGCTCCACCAATGCCATGGCAACTTTTTTGGCAGGGGTGATGCGGTCTTCGCCATACAAAATCATAGAGTGACTGATGTCAATCATCAACACGGTACTCATTTGTGCTTTGTGTTTTGTTTCCTTGACGATTAAATCATTCTCTGTTAGGCGTAAGTCGGAGATCCCATTGTTGATTTGGGCATTTTTCAAACTCTCGGTCATATTGACTCTGGATAAATCATCTCCAAATTGAAACGCTCTATTTTCGCCATCGCGTTCATCCCCAACACCTATTTTTTTTGTGGTATGATTTCCGAGCCCACTCTTTTTTAGTTTTCCAAAAATCTGATTTAAGGCATAGTCACGCAATGCCGATTCTAGCTTGGCAGTCAGCTTGTTTTTTCCTTTTCCGGTTCCGCTCCCTGTTTTGACCGCATCGGGATCTATATCTTCTTTGATGTAACCGCGTTTCTTGAGGTCATCTTCGAAATCTTCCAGTGTATAGTTGTCGTTAAAGATGTTATACTCGGCATCTAGTGTGTTTAGCCATTCAAACGCTTCCTCAATATCTCCTGATGTATGGGTCAATAACTCTTTAAACACCCCAAACACCCGATCAAAATCCGATACGTCTTTTGGGATGTGTTTACTGAACGTAAACCCTTTTCCGTACTTAAAATCTATTCCTGTCATCTCTACAAATATCGGGATATAGAATTCTTAAATGCGTTAAGAAGGTATTAATCTTTAGACATTACGAGCCCTAACATTTAGGTTTTGTTAGGGTTTTTGGCGATAGTTTTTGGTTTTGATGCTCTAGAAATTAGCACAAAAAAATCACGGACTACCAAAAAAATATGTGATTTTAACAGTTTTCAGCAGCCTCAGGACTACTTATAGCAGCACATATAAAATTAAACTCAAAAGCAGTACACCCAAAATCACTGTAAAAATCAAAGTGTTTTTGTCAAATCCATTCGCCCAAGGCGTGATGTTTTGTGCGGCATAAAATTCCGCTTTTTGCATTCCATTTCCTTTTTTGAACGTACGGGCATCATAGTTGAAAATAATGGTGTCATTTGGTGCGTCTTCTTTATAGGTTTGAAAGTGCTTGGAGTTTTCCAGTAAATCTCTAAAATGGGCCATCACAGCTGCTCCTGGCTTTCTTTTGTGTCGGACTCCAAAAACCACTTCGGTAACGGCGCGCATGTATATGGGCGGCCCTAAATGAAACACTCCACGCGGGTTCAACAGATAGCGTCCTTTTAAATTGTAGTGTATAGCTGTTTCAAACAGCGGGTTGTGTTTACAACTGATCATCAGATCTTGAGAAAAATCGATATCGCCATGAGTGGGTAAGATACACTTGGTGTCCTCTTGAATCAGCGAGCCAAAAGGAATATTACAAAACCGATCGATATCAACATAAATACCGCCTTCATGATACAGTTTCAACAACCGCCATAAATCAATTTTTTCTACAATTTTTTTGTTTTTTATTTTGAAGTAATCCCATTTTTTTAAGTGAGTTTTTAGATAGGTTTCGACGTCCTTGTCGTCACTAATTTCTAAAATATAATCGGGATTGAGTGCCTTTAGATTTGCTAGTCCATTCAAAATCAAGGGCGATTCATCTTCTAGAATAGCTTTGTTTTTCCAAGACACATGAATGCGTTTCGGAATAGATCCATAGGTTGATAAATCTAATTGTACTGGCATTTTTGATCTATATTATGTCATAAAATTATAACATTTATCCTTTCAATAAGGGCTGCGTAAACGCTCCTAAATCATCCACCCCGTGAGCGGTCACATAATTTATAAACGCACTTCCAATAATCGCGCCTTTGGCATACTGTGTGGCTTGGCTAAAGGTCTCATGGTCAGAAATTCCAAAACCAATAACCTGTGGGCTCGTCAATTTGAGGTCAGCAATACGTTTAAAATAATCCGTTTGCTTTTCCCCAAAACCACTTTGACTTCCTGTGGTGCTGGCACTACTCACCATATAAATAAATCCGTCCGAAATACTATCCATATAACGGATGCGCGCTTCGCTAGTTTGTGGCGTGATCAAAAAGATGTTGATTAAGCCATAACGTTCAAAAATGGCTTTATACTCTTCGTAATACACTTCAACTGGCAAGTCTGGAATGATTAATCCGTCGATACCCACTTCCTGACATTTTTTACAAAAGGCTTCCACACCATATTGAAGCATCGGATTAAAATAGCCCATCAAAATCAAGGGAATCGATACTGTTTTCCGAACATCTTTCAGTTGGTCAAACAAGACGGTTGACGTCATACCGTTGTGCAGCGCCTGAGTAGAACTCGCCTGAATGGTAGGACCATCTGCCAACGGATCGCTAAACGGCAACCCGATTTCAATCATATCTACCCCGTTTTGCTCTAAGTTTTCAATCGTCGTAACCGTGTCGTTTAAGTTGGGATATCCCGCCGTAAAATAAATAGATAATAGTTTTTTATCTTCTTGTAATTTTGCTTGTATTCGATTCACAATCTTAGAGTTTAAAATAATCAATATAGGTATTCAAATCTTTGTCGCCACGTCCCGATAAACTAATGACTACCACATCCTCAGGCTTGAATTTTTTATCTTCAAAAATAGCAAGTGCATGAGAGGTTTCAATCGCCGGAATGATGCCTTCGAGTTGTGATAATTCCAATCCAGCCGTCATGGCTTCATCATCTGTCACCGAAATGAATTCGGCACGTTTGGTTTCATACAAATGCGCATGCATTGGGCCAACACCTGGGTAATCTAATCCTGCCGAAATGGAGTAGGGTTCTGTAATTTGACCGTCAGTAGTTTGCATTAATAAGGTTTTACTGCCGTGAATCACGCCTTCTTTTCCAAGCACAGAAGTTGCAGCACTCTCGCCCGTATAAATTCCTTTTCCAGCGGCCTCTACTGCAATGAGTTTTACATCGGGCGCATTTAAATAATGATAATAAGCACCCGCAGCATTACTACCACCGCCGACACAAGCCACCACATAATCAGGGTTTTCGCGGCCTTCAACTTCCTTCAATTGCCATTTTGTTTCTTCGGACACCACCGATTGAAAACGGGCTACCATATCTGGATAGGGGTGTGGTCCCACAGCACTTCCAATAATATAATGTGTGTCTACAGGGTTATTAATCCAATCGCGAATCGCTTCATTGGTGGCATCTTTTAGGGTACGACTTCCAGACAATGCTGGGCGTACTTCAGCACCTAACATTTTCATTCGTGCCACATTCGGTGCTTGTCGTGCGATGTCAATTTCGCCCATGTACACGATGCATTCCATGCCAGCTAAAGCACATACGGTAGCGGTTGCTACGCCATGTTGTCCAGCACCAGTTTCCGCAATAATACGTGTTTTTTTAAGCCGTTTGGCCATCAAAATTTGACCTATTGTATTGTTTATTTTATGCGCACCCGTATGGCATAAATCTTCACGTTTAAGGTAAATTTTTGTATTGTATTTTGCGGATAATCGTTTTGCAAAGTACAAAGGCGTTGGGCGACCTACATAATCTTTCAGGAGTTGATCGAACTCTTTTTTGAAATCCGGTTCTGCCATTACCTTCAAATAATTTTGACGTAATTCTTCAACATTAGGGTATAACATTTCTGGAATAAATGCCCCTCCAAATTGGCCATAGTAGCCTTTTTCATTCACGTGATAACTCATAATAAATGTTTAAATTTTTCTAATGATTCTTTATTTTTTTTGGCAGGTGAAACCTCAAATTTGCTGTTCACATCCACCGCATGACAGTAAGTTGCTGCCACACTCGTTTTAAATTCTTGTAGCTGGTCTAAATTTTCTAATCCAATACCACCACTTAAAAAATAGGGTTTTGTAGACGGATAATTCTCCAAAACAGACCAGTCAAAACAGTAGCCATTCCCCCCTGATAAAGGCCCTTTGGTATCAAATAAGTAAAAATCACAAACCGATTCATATGGGCTCAGAGTGTCAAAATTAAACGCATTTTTAATGGAGAATACTTTGATGATTTCTACATTATGCCCCTGTAAGGATTTACAAAATTCAGGTGTTTCTTCGCCATGCAATTGAACTGCTTGTAAATTGTGGGTATTGATTTTTTCGACAATAGTGTCATAGCTTGCATTGACAAAAACACCTACTTTTTTTATTGATGACGGGAGGTTTGGCGTAGCCATTGACACATGACGTGACGAGCCTTTATAAAATATAAAGCCCATATAATCGGGATCGATTGAAGCGATCGCCCGAATATTGTCGTCATCCCGCATGCCACATATTTTTAGGTTCATCTGTTCAATTGTTTTATAAATGCAGCTGCACTCGCACCAGGATTATCTGTTTTCATAAAATTCTCACCAATTAAAAATCCTTTATACCCATATGGTTGTAAGCTTTGGATATCCTCAACCGTACGAATTCCACTTTCCGAAATTTTTACAAATTGATCAGGGATGAGCACACTCAGTGTTTTGCTCGTTTCTAAGCTGACTTCAAACGTTTTAAGATTACGGTTATTTACACCAATCATATTGAGCGAGGGCATTACGGATTTGTGCAACTCCTCTTCGTTATGAACTTCTAATAAAACTTCCATACCCAAATCTTGGGCAAGTGTTGAAAACGTTTGAATCTCGTTGCGACTCAAAATGGCAGCAATAAGCAAAATGACGTCTGCGCCATAGGCTTTTGCTTCCACAATTTGATAAGGATCAATAATGAATTCTTTTCGAAGTAAAGGCATCTCACAACTGGCTCTAGCCGTCAATAAATCGTCTAAGCTACCCCCAAAATATTTCATATCGGTTAACACCGACATCCCACATGCACCAGCAGTTTCATACCCTACTGCTACGTCTTGCACATTCAAATCCTGGTTGATACAGGCTTTTGAAGGGGAACGCCGTTTATGTTCTGTTATCAATCCAGAAGTACTCTCTTTTAGTCGTGAGCTTAAGGACGGACAGTGACGTTCAAATAAGACAGATTTTTCCAGTTGATGTAATGGAATCAATTGTTTTCGAAGGGCGACTTCGGTGCGTTTATCAGCAACAATACGATCTAAGATACTGCTCATTATAGGGCGATTAATTTGGTGAGACATTCATTTGCTTTCCCCGAATACAGGGCTTCTTTGGCCATTTCATAACCGTCTATATGAGGGATTTTTTTGGCAGTTGCGATGGCAAGTCCAGCGTTGGTACAGACCACATTGTTTTGAGCTTCTGAACCGTTTCCACTAATGATGGTTTTAAATATTTTTGAAGCCTCAGCAATGGTATTTCCTCCAAAGATGGCTTCTTGTGTATTATTTTTCAAGCCTAAATCTTCTGCCGAAAACAGGACTTCAGATTGATTGGATACGATTTTTACGGCATTGGTTAATGAGATTTCATCATAGCCACCAAGATCATGAACAATACTATAATTTTTGTCTGTGCCCTGATATAAATAATTATATAATCGTAATAATTCTAAACTAAACACGCCAACCATTTGATTTTTTGGAAAGGCTGGGTTTACCATAGGCCCTAACATATTAAAAAAGGTTTTGACACCTAATTCGCGGCGGATTGGTGCGACGTTTTTCATGGCAGGGTGAAACAATGGCGCGTGTAATACACAAATACCAGTCGTCGCAATGGCACGTTCTAAAAAGTCGACATCATTTGAAAACTTCACGCCCAAAGACTCCAAAACATTGGAAGAGCCACAGGCAGAGGAGACGCCGTAATTGCCGTGTTTTGCTACGGGCACTCCTGCTGCAGCCGTTACAAATGAGGAAAGGGTTGAGATGTTAAAGGTATCTTTTCCATCGCCACCTGTACCACATAGATCAATAGGATTATAGGCCGATAAATCCACAGGAATACAGAGCTCCAATAGGGCGTCTCTAAAACCCCTTAATTCTTCAAGGGTGACAGTTCGCATCATAAAAATGGTGAGAAACGCTGCGATTTGACTTTGATTGTAATCGCCTTTGGATATGTTAATCAAAATCTGCTTTGCTTCATCAGCAGAAATATTCTCGTGATTAATGAGTCGGTTTAAAACGTGTTTCATCTGTTTATGAATTTATCCAGTTTTCTAATAATTGTTTTCCATTGGGTGTGAGAACCGACTCGGGATGAAATTGAACGCCTTTTACATCAAAGGTTTTATGTCTCAAAGACATGATTTGTCCATTTTCATCTACTGAAGTAACTTCTAATACATCCGGAATATTGGAATCTACCACCCAAGAATGGTAACGTCCAACCTGAATAGTTTTGTCCATATTGTTGAATAAAGGTTCATCATCAACACTAATATTAATATCAGTATGAACCCCGTGATAGACGTCTTCTAGATTTATGATGTGTCCGCCAAAAACTTCGGCAATGGCTTGTTGTCCTAAGCAAACGCCTAAAATACTTTTGCTAGGAGCATAGCGTTTAATTACGGCTTTCAAAAGTCCAGCTTCATCCGGAATTCCTGGGCCAGGAGAGAGTACTATTTTATCGAAGTATTCGATATCTTCAAGATCAAATTTATCATTTCGAAGCACGGTAACATTACACTCGAGATCTTCAAGGTAATGCACTAGATTAAACGTAAAACTATCGTAATTATCGATGACTAATATCTTCTTCATGGGTTTAAATGGTTTCGGCAAGCTTAATAGCTTTGGTTAGGGCGCCTAGTTTGTTGTATACTTCTTGAAGTTCGTTTTCGGGACTTGATTTGGATACGATTCCAGCTCCGGCTTGCCAATGAAGTTGATAGTTTTTACTTAAAAACGTTCTAATCATGATGGCGTGGTTATAGTTGCCATCAAAATCCATAAACCCAATGGCGCCTCCATAAAAGGCACGGTTTGTTTTTTCATAGGCTTCAATAAGCTCCATGGCTTTATATTTTGGTGCCCCGCTAAGCGTACCTGCCGGAAATGTGTCCGCTACAATTTGCATTGTTGGGGTGTTTTTCCTAACATTTCCAATGACTTTACTGACCAAATGAATAACGTGAGAGAAAAACTGTACTTCTCTGTATTTTTTAACAACGACATCTGTACAATGGCGGCTCAAGTCGTTACGCGCTAAGTCAACCAGCATGACATGTTCGCTGTTTTCTTTTTTGTCAGCCACTAATTTTTTTGCTAATTCGGCATCTTTTAAGTCATCACCAGAGCGTGCAAATGTTCCTGCAATAGGATGGATTTCTGCATTTCGATCTTGAACGACTAACTGTGCTTCGGGCGAACTTCCAAAGATTTTAAATTTCCCATAATCAAAATAAAAAAGGTAGGGCGATGGATTGATACTTCGAAGTGCTCTATAGACATTAAAATCATCACCTTTAAAATCTTGTTGAAATTTCTTAGATAATACCAGTTGAAATACGTCGCCACGTGCACAATGTTTTTTTGCCAATTCAACATGAGATTTAAAGTCCTCATCCGTTAAGTTAGAGCTGATATCTCCTTTGGATTTAAAATCATAGGAAGAAAAACTTTGCATTTTAATCAAATGATCAATGGCGTCGATATTGCTTTCGGATTCGTAGCAATGCGCAAAGATATAGGCCTCGTTTTTGAAATGATTAATGGCTATAATATTTTGATATACGGCATAATACATATCAGGAATATCAAGAGAATATTCCTTTTTCGAAATGCTAATATCTTCAAAATATTTCACAGCATCATAGGCTGAAAATCCAAACATGCCATTGTTTATAAACTTAAAAGCGGTGTCTTTTTGAGTGTCAAATTGTTTTGTGAATACATCAATTTCTAAAGTTACTTTATCTGGTGCTACTGTTTTAGTACTTACGGTTTGATCAGGATATGTTTTTGTGACCACATTATCATCTACTTTTATGGATGCAATAGGATTGCAACAGATGTAAGAGAAGCTATTGTCATTGCCATGATAGTCGCTACTTTCCAACAGAATGCTGTTCGGAAATTTGTCCCGGATTTTTAGATAGACACTTACAGGCGATATGGTATCTGCAAGTATTTTTTTGTAATGTGTTTTGAGTTCAAATGTTTTCATAAAAAAAGACTTGTCGTTATGACAAGCCTAGATATTTTGATTTAAACATACAAGGGTGTGTCACGACTTTTTTTTTCGAGAGTACCACCACCAAGTATTGTTTAAAGTAAGGTTCATAGTTTGTTTTCTAATATCAAATGTAGGGACGATTTTTAATATTGCAAAATTAATTTAATAGTTTTTTAAAATTTTAAAGAAACCGTTAAATCAAACTCATTATATATCGCTTTATCCTTTAATCCATCAAAAAAGCTAGCAGATCCGTATTTGATACCATATTTTGTGCGATCCACTTGAAATGTTGTCGAAGCAGTATTTTCTGAAACGGCTAGTTCAAAAGAGATTTCATTAGTAATATTTTTTATTGTAAGATCGCCTACAACGCTGTAGGTTTCTCCATTTTTGGTCACAGAATTAAATACTAGGCTGGCTGTTTTGTGGTTTTCTACGCCAAAAAAGTCATCTGCTTTCAAGTGGCCATCTAGTTTGTTTTTGTACTCACCTTCTAGGTCTGTAGTGTTGATAGTCGTCATGTCCATTACAAAATTTCCACCAGTCAGTTGATTAGCATCGAATTCAAGTGATCCTTGTTGAAGTGTAATGGTACCTTCATGTTGTCCAGTTACTTTGTGTCCTACCCAGTTAATGGTACTTTCCTTAGTATCTACTATTTTGGTTTCTGTAGTGGTGAACGCTACAAACAATAAAATAGATAAAATTGCAGTTGATTTTAATAATATATTTTTCATTTTTAGATTGGTTAAAAGATTGATTGCAAATTAAATAAATTTTTAGTTGCACAATACCTTTAAGGCTTGTAATTTTATGTTAAAACTTTAGAGATCGTTTAGTGGATTTGTTAACTTTGTAAAATGAAATATTTCCTGATCATACTGGTTCTTTTAAATCTCTCCTGCAAATCTGAAAAAAAAGATGCAATTGCTTTAGAAATTCATGATTTTACAGGGATAGAGCCCTATCTGAGTCTGGAAGGCTCCAAAACTTATGTGGTTAATTTTTGGGCAACATGGTGTGCGCCCTGTGTAAAAGAACTACCCCATTTTGAAGCCCTTCAAGTAAACCATAAAGAGGATGTAGAAGTGATTTTAGTGAGCTTGGATTTTCCACATCAATATGAAACAAAATTAAAACCATTCATTCAAAAGCATGACTTAAAATCAAAAGTTGTTGTTTTAGACGATCCTGATATGAATTCTTGGATTCCTAAAGTAGATCCACAATGGGATGGTGCTATTCCAGTCACGCTTATTTACAACACATCAAAGCGCTTGTTTTATAATCGTACATTTACCTACGATGAATTAGAAACGGAGCTTCAAACATTTTTTTAATAACCTAAAAAATTAAATTATGAAAACTATTCTCACTTTACTCGTGCTGTTCTCTACTGTTGCTTTTACGCCTGTCACAATTGATAAAGGCTATGATATTGGCGATATTGCTGCTGATTTTAAATTAGAAAACATAGACGGAAATTTTGTGTCATTGTCAGATTTCAAAGCTGCCAAGGGTTTTATTGTTGTTTTTACATGTAATACTTGCCCGTATGCTGTGGCCTATGAAGATCGCATTGAAGCACTGAATAAAAAATATGCTAAAAAAGGGTATCCTGTCATTGCAATCATGCCTAACAATGTAGAGACTAAACCTGGTGATTCGATGGAAGCTATGCAAAAACGTGCCAAAGAAAAAGGTTTTACATTTCCTTATTTAATGGATGCCGATCAATCGATATATCCTAAGTTTGGAGCGACCAAAACGCCTCATGTTTACATCTTAGAATCCACAAACCGTGGGCCCGTAGTACAATATATAGGCGCTATCGATGACAACTACAAAGCTGCTGCTTTAGTGAAAACCAAATATGTCGAAAACGCAGTCGATGCACTTCTAAATGGCTCTGCTGTTGAGGTGCCTAAGACTAGAGCTATTGGTTGTTCTATCAAAATTTAAAACCCCTCTAAAAAGAGTCAAACCTATTATTAATTAATTTTTTACTATAATATACTATGTCAGATTTATCACAACAAGAGTGGGCTTCGAATTTAGATTCCGATCCAAAATCAATAATTTTAGATGTTCGTACGGACTCAGAAGTAGAAGAGGGGATGATTCCAAAAGCCATTCACTTGGATATTCACCAAGGGCAAGCTTTTATTTCAGCACTCGAAAAACTTGATAAAACAAACACCTATTTCGTCTATTGCAGATCAGGTGCAAGAAGTGGACAAGCGTGTTCAATCCTGAAGCAAATGGGGTATGAGGCTTATAATCTTTTAGGAGGATTCAATGATTGGGACGGTGATACAGTAATACCAGAATAAGATGAAGGTTCTATCTCTTATATTTTTAGTATTTAACTCCTTAATATTTTTGAATTGTCAAACCAAAACTTCCAATTCATTAGTCCTAGTTACTGTTGAAGAAATGAAAGAAATTTCAAAGTTAGAGGGGATGCAATTAGTGGATGTAAGAACTCCTGAGGAATATGCTACTGGTCATATTCCTAATGCTCAAAACATTGATTTTTTAGATGCGGAATTTGAGATGAATATTCAGAGTTTAGATAAATCAAAACCCGTAATTATATATTGCCAGCGCGGTAGTCGAAGTGCAAAATGTGCATCCAAACTTATCGCTAATGGGTTCGTTAAGGTCTATGACCTTGATGGAGGCTTCGCGCAATGGGAGTATAGCGGTTTAGAAGTTGAACATTAAAAATTTCAGTTCCATAAAGGAGTTGGATAAGCTCCTTGTTCGGTAAGGTCTGCTAAGGTGCTTACAGCTTCTTTTTTGTCGTCATAGTACGTCACTCCAAACCAAGTGCTTTGCGCTTCAATGACATCTACCGTAATGTGTCCATTTTCCATCATTTCTTGAGTGACAAAGGGCAAGTATATTTCACTTTTTTCAAGATTACTTGGGTTTTCTAAAAACGCAGTAAAGTAGGTTTCTATGTACTTAAAAATGGACGTATTACAAATCCAAAAATTCATAGAAACTGCTGTGTCAGGAGCAAGAATAACTCCAGAATCTTCGTCTATGATCTGAGATTCTTGTTCTGAAATTTTAGTGCGTTCTATAATCGATGTTAGTTTATGATTATCCACTTCACAAACGCCTCTAGATACCGATCCAAATTTTGAAAGTGTGTTTTTAAGGTTATAAGCTACCAATGCAAATGCGTCAGGATTTTTGTTATTCTTAATGAAATTTGCAGCCCCAGTAAACGCATTTTGACCGTAATAATCATCGGCATTTATGATCACAAAACTGCCTTTAATGACATGTCGTGCAGTCCAAACCGCATGAGCAGTACCCCACGGTTTTTCACGTTTTGTATTCAATGAAATAGTTTCGGGGATATCCTCAATATTTTGAACTAAGACATCTAGTTTTACTTCCTTAGGTAAACGCTCTGAAAGGTGAGATTCTAGAAACGATTTATTGGCTGCCTTGGTAATGACCACAATATGGTTAAAGTTATTTTTGAGGGCGTCAAAAATACTAAATTCCATCAAAAATTCTTGTGCAGGGCCTAAATCATCAAATTGTTTTAGTTTTCCGTAGCGGCTACCGCTTCCTGCTGCCATCAATAATAACGTCATTTTTTGTGTGTTTGTTCGCCGCAAAAATATAATTTTTAAACCGTATTTGAAATTTAATTTAGTAATTCAATTTTAATATTGGAGCGAACTTCAATTATTAGTTGTAATTTCGATTTGAAATATACCAATATTTAACTTTTATTTTATGAACACAAAGCTATTAATAACGCTTTTCGGGTCACTTTTGTTAAGTGGGCTTTTAGTTGACGCTCAAATTCCTGACTATTATTCGAGTGTTGATTTTACTCAAGACGGAAATGCACTTAAAGCCGATCTTTCAACCTTAATCATTGAGACGCATACGACCCTAATTCCGTATACTTCTAATTCAACGGATACATGGGACATTATACATGAAAGTGATTTGGATGCTGATGATGCTAATAATGTAGTGCTGTTTTATGGCTATAATGATACTGATGATATTACTAAAAACGATCGTACACGTGCAATTGCCGATCAAAGTAATGGTTTTTGTATAGGCTTTTGGAATAGAGAGCATGTATTTGCCAAATCTTTAGCAAACCCTAGCTTAGAAACAGATGACCCTGGTCCGGGTACTGACGTTCACAATTTGAGAGCTGCGGATTGTCAGTGGAATTCTACAAGAAACAATCGACTTTTCAATGACGGTTCAGGAAATTCTGATATCGTTCATATTGATGGTCACCCAATTTGTGACAGAGGTCCTGCCGGCAACCCTAAAGGCTGTTTCTATCCTGGAGATGAATTTAAAGGCGATGTAGCTCGAATTATTATGTACATGTATTTGCGTTACCCTACCCAATGTCTGCCCATAAACATAGGCGTAGGTAGCAGGTTGTTTTCTAGCGATATGCCCGATATCTTTTTGGAATGGAATGAAGAAGACCCTGTGAATGCGTTTGAACGCCACAGAAATAATGTTATTGCTTCTTATCAATATAATCGAAACCCGTTTATCGACAATCCCTATTTGGCAACCCTCATTTGGAATGGTCCAGATTCAGAAGATACATGGGGCGTACTTTCCTCACCAAAGTTGAAAAAACAACCCGTATTTATTTATCCTACCATCGCAAAAGATTTTGTGTATATTGAGGGCCTAGGCGGTTCAGAAAGTACTGTAGAGGTATTTAATCAATTGGGTCAAACGCTTAATTTTGAAATAGAAGCTAACAAAATTGATGTGTCTTCATTTTCAAAAGGAATGTATCTAATGGCGATTAAACAGGGCGCTCAGTCGAAACTCTTCAAGTTTTTGGTATATTAAATAAACCGGATTCATGAAAGCGCTACTTTTCTTGATTTCTTTTACTTGTGTGTCACAAATTGCAGTCGCTCAAAACCTATTTTCTGTAAATTATCAGAACCAAGCAGATATTAAAGTCTTTGTGGTGGACTACGCCAATCAAGCCGATTTACGTGTATATAAAGTTCATTACAGTAACCAAGTAAAAGGCAATAATGGCCTGTGGTTTTTTACTAAATATTCGAATCAGGCGGATAAAACATTGTTTTTTGTAGACTATGCGAATCAAGCCGATTTAAAAATTTTCTTCGTCGAATATCAAAATCAAGCAGGTTGGATGAATAAGTCTAAAAAACACTTATTGTATTGATTCCTTATGTTTAGCGTTAAATGGATTGTTATTTATTATATTAAATTAATAAAACAAAATCACATAATTAATTTATAATTTTTACGGCTTTACTAGTTTAATTGTTAAATTAGAAATCAATAAAGTATTTTTTAATTCCAAAACTAATGGTTGAAATTAGGAGGCCCGAAGTGGAAGTT